>NZ_JBEXWB010000023.1:2958-42402 GCF_040629645.1 Streptomyces sp. NPDC005899
CGGCCCCCGCGCCTGCGGGGGGGGGGTGGCGCTGTCCACCCCCCCCCCCCCCCCCACCATCCGGCGTGTGCGCTGGGGGGGGGGGGGGGGGGGGGGCCGGCCGGCCCCCCCCCACCCCTCCGTACTGCCGCGGTGCCGGACCGGCTTACGCGTCCTTGAGCTGCTGACGCTGGCGGCCGAGGCCCTCGACCTCCAGCTCGACCACGTCGCCGGCCCGCAGGTACGGCTTCGGGTCGGGGTGGCCCATGGCCACCCCGGCGGGCGTCCCGGTGTTGATGACGTCGCCCGGGTAGAGCGTCATGAAGTGGCTGAGGTAGCGCACGACCTCGCCCACGGGGAAGATCTGGTCGGCCGTCGTGCCGTCCTGCTTCAGCTCCCCGTTGACCCACAGCTTCAGCGGCAGCGCCTGCGGGTCGGGGATCTCGTCGGTGGTGACGAGCCAGGGGCCGAGCGGGTTGAACGTCTCGCAGTTCTTGCCCTTGTCCCAGGTACCCCCGCGCTCGATCTGGAACTCCCGCTCCGAGACGTCGTGCGCCGTCGCGTATCCCGCGACGTGCCCGAGCGCCTCCTCGGCGGAGTCCAGGTAGCGGGCGGTGCGCCCGATGACGACGGCGAGCTCGACCTCCCAGTCGGTCTTGCGGCTGCCGCGCGGCACGAGCACGGTGTCCTCGGGGCCGACGACGGTGTCCGGCGCCTTGAAGAAGAGGATCGGCTCCTCCGGGATCGCGGCGCCGGTCTCGGCCGCGTGGTCGTGGTAGTTCAGCCCGATGCACACGATCTTGCCGATCCGGCCGACGGGTGGGCCGATGCGCAGCCCGGCGGGGTCGATCGGCGGCAGTACGTCGGGTGTCTGCGCGGCCTCCCGTACGCGGGCCAGCGTCGAGGCGTCGGCGAGCAGGTCACCGTCGATGTCGGCGACAAGGCCCGAGAGGTCACGCAGGGTCCCGTTCCGGTCCAGCAGCGCGGGGCGTTCCGCGCCCGCCGTACCGACTCGAAGCAGCTTCAACGATCCATCTCCCCTTCGTCGAGATCGAGCCTGCCGGTGGGTTGCGGCCAGCGAGAGGCTTGGCCGATCCTCCAAGACGTCGGATCACTCCGCAAGAGGCTGTTCACGCACTGGACCGGCGGGCCCCGGGTGGCCCGGTCAGCGGGCGCCGTCACACGGCCGGTGCGAGGGCGGCGTCCGCGGCCGGGGTGGCGCGGTAGAGGCAGGCCCGCTCGATCGCCGTCCAGGTGGTGCTGGTGACGATGTAGAGGGCGGCCGCGAGCGGCACGTAGGCCACGGAGAAGAGGGTGAGGAAGGACATCAGCGGCATCACCTTCGTCATGGCTCCCATGCCGGGTACCGGCTGCCCGTCGGGGCCGGTCGCCGGGGTGACGGGAGCGGCGGCCATCTGGCGCTTGGTACGGCCGTAGTTGAAGGTGGCGACGGCGGCGACGACCACGAAGAGCGCCAGGTAGACGAGCCCCTGCCCGCCGAACGGTCCGCCGTCGGCGAGCGCCTGGTGCCAGCGTTCGCCCAGCGGGGCGCCGAGGAGTTCGTGGCCGAGCAGCGAGTTCGCCTCGCCACCGATCCGCGGGCTGGAGAAGAGGTGGTAGAGCAGGAAGAACGCCGGCATCTGGAGCAGGCTCGGCAGGCAGCCGGAGAGGGGCGACACCTTCTCCTCGGCGTGCAGCTCCATGAGCGCCTTCCGCATCCGCTCGGGATTCCTGGCGTGCTTCTCGCGCAGTGCGGTGATCTGCGGCTGGAGCCGGGTGCGGGCCTTCTGCCCGCGCGCCGCCGCCCGCGACAGGGGGTGGACGGCGAGCCGTACGAGTGCGGTGAACAGGACGATCGCGGCGGCGGTCGACGCGTTCTGGAAGAACGGCTGGAGCAGGTCGGCCAGCGAGCCGACCAGGCTCGCGAAGGCGGACATGAAAGCGGACATGGGTGAGCCCTCCGGGGGTCTCGTCGTGCCGGGAAAGGTGGAACTCGGCAGGACGGACCGCGCTGGGGGCGATGGCCCCTACGCGGCCGCCAGGAGGGCGGCCCCGGGGGCCCGGGGCCTGGTGCGGCCCCGCGCGTCGGGATCGCGTTGCGGGAGGAACGCGGTGCGCTTCTCCCGGTCCCGCATGGCGGTGCGCACCCGCGTGCGGGGCACGGGGGCGGCGCAGCGGGCGCTGATGACGGAGCAGACGAGGAGCGCCGAGCCGGCGGCCGCGGTGGCGGCGAGCGCGACGGCCGCGGAGAGGCTGCCGCCCTCGGCCAGCAGGACCTCGGTGAGGAAGAGGACGAGGAAGGCGGCGGGCCGGAGGAGACGGGCGAAGGCACGGCGCACGCGGTTCGCGTCGTCGGACATCGGCCCTCCCCTGCGTGTCGCGTCTGTCGTGTCCTCCAGCCGTTATACACGATCCGTTTCGAGCGGTATGCCGGGCGGACGGACCACGGCCGCGGGGACGTGGTGGCCCGCACGGCCGGCGGGCGGGGCGTCGGCGGCTGGGCGGGCCCGGCTTTCGGACGGTCGGTGGGTATGCCTCCGGGCAGTCGGGAGGGCACGCTCCGGACGGTCGGTGGGCGTGGCTCCCGTACCCAGCGGGCACGGCTCCGACGGTCGGGCGGGCACGGCACCGGACGGCCCGCGGGCTCGACACCGGACGGTCGGGCGCGCACGGCTCCGGACAGCCGGGTGAGCACGCCTCCCGCAACCAGCGGGCACGGCTCCGGACAGCCGCCCGGCACCGCTCCTCCAACCCGCCAGGCACCGCCCCGGACAGCCGCTCGCCGCCGCTCCCGCGGCTGCCCCCGGCACCTCCGCCGCCGCTGCGGGGGCCCGCCTGCCGTCGTGGCGAACACCGAGTCACCGCACTGCGACCGCGGCCTCTCACCTCGCCCCCGGGTCGCAGTACCGTGTGGTTCATGCGCCCCGACACGCCTGCCGACCACATCACCGAAGCCGAGCGCCTGCTGCGCACCGCGGCGCAGTACCCCGAGGACCAGGAGCCGCTGTTCCTCCAGGCCGCGGCCCATCTGGAGCTGGCCGGTGACCGCGCCCGCGCCACGACCCTCTACGACGAGCTGCTCGGATCGTCCGGGACGGCCGTCGAGAACCCGCACCTCGTCAAAGCACTCAAAGCCGCCAATCTCTGGGAGTACGGCCACGAGGCGGAGGCCCGCGCGATCATCGACGGCATCCGTGCCGCGAGCCCCGCCGAGGCGGCGCCGTGGGAGATCGCCGCGGAGACCCTGGAGGCCCACGACGAGCTGGAGCCGGCCCATGACCTCTTCTCGGCGGCCCTGACGCTCCTGATCACCCCGGGCGAAGAAGTCCCCTACGCCACCCAGTCGTTGCTGACCGGACGGCACCGGGTGCGCAGGCTGATGGGTGTCGCCCACGACCCGTGGGACGAGCTCGCCGACGCCCTGCACACGGCCGCCGTCCCGCTCGACGAGCTGCACGACCCGAAGCGGCTGTGGTCCCTCGGCTCCTCCGACCCGGGGGAGCTGCGGGCCGAGATCACCCGGCTCCGCGCCGAACTGGGTACCTATCGCACGGCGTTGTCCCGCCCGTTCCCCGTGGCGGTTCTGCACTGGCCCGAGGACGAGCTCCGCGAGCTCGTCGCGAACTACCCGGAGCTGGCGCAGGAGTACAACTCCCACGAGGACCACCTGGCGCGGCTGGAGGCGGCGCTGCGGGACCTGCACGCCACGGGCACGCCGAATCTCGGCATCGTCACGGGCACGGTCCCCTCGTACGAGGCGTTCGCCGCCTCCGAGGCCGCCTCCCCGTCCGACCCGGACCTGCTCCCCCAGTACGCCACCACCCTCGCGGCCCGTGGCCGTGCCGTCCCGTGGCCGCCCGCGCGCAGCGCGTCCTGCTGGTGCGGCTCGGGCCGCGCCTACCGGGAGTGCCACGGAGCGGCCTGAGGCCGGGCGGTCACGCCCCGGTGGGCGGGCGCCCGCCGGGGCGCACTCCGGGGGCGGGGCAGCTCACCTGCCGGCGAACACGTCCCGCAGCTCGCGGTCCAGGTCGGCGGCGGTCTTGCCGCTGTCCGGGGAGTCGGTGGTCAGCAGGGCGTGCACGTGCGACTGGAGCACGTGGGTGAAGGCGCCGTAGTAGGGGGTGCGCGGCCGCTGGACCGCCTCGTTCAGGGCCGCGCTCAGGGTCCGGGCGTACGCTTCCCGCTGCGCCTCCCCCTGTTCCTCCGGGACCCCTTCGCCCCCGGTGGCGGCCGCCTCCGGGGTGCCCCCGGCCGGCCTGAGGGCGGCGGCCACACCGGGCCAGCAGGGCTTCGCGGTGCGCGCGTACACGGAGGCGCGGGTGGCGGCGAACCCGGCGTCGAACAGACAGCTCTCGCTCTGCTGCGAGGTCAGGAACGTGACGAGTTCACGGGCGTGGCCGGCGCGCGGGGAGTCCGCCGTCACGGCGAGGTTCTGCCCGCCGAGTACGGCTTTGCCCGGCAGCCGGTTCACGGTGTACTGCTCGGGTCCCAGCAGGTTCCGCAGTGCCCCGTATCCGTAGGGCCAGTGGCGCAGGAACACCGCTCGCCCCCCGGCGAAGTCGGTGAGCGACGCCGTCTCGTCCGAGCCGAGCGCGGCGGGCCGGATCCTGCCGCGGTCGCCGCGGTCGAGGAGTTCGTCGAGCCCCTTCTTGAGCTGCTCGGCACTCCCCTTGTAGCGACCCTGGCTGTCGGCGAGCTGCACGCCCGCGGTCTCGAACGCCTCGATGGTGTTGGCCGTCAGCCCTTCGTACTGTTTCAGCTGGGTGGTCCAGCCCGCCTGGTCGTCCGGCCGGTCGGGGCTCAGCGCGAGCGTCTTGACGGAGGCGTAGAGGTCGTCCCACGTCCATGCCGCCGTGGGCCGGCGGCTCGTCGGGATGCCGGCCTTCGTCAGCAGGTCGGGTCGGTAGTAGAGGAGGCCGACGTCGGTGTTGAACGGCCGGGCGTAGGAGTGGCCGTCCCACAGCGTCGTCGCGTGCACCCGCTTCATGAAGTCGAGGTCGTCGTCGGCCTCCTTCTCGGTCTCCGCCTCGGGCATCGGGCTGATGAGCCCGGCCTCGGCGAACTCGGGGATCCAGGTGATGTCGAGGTTCACCACGTCGTAGCGGGCGCTGCCGGACTGGAGGGCCCCGAGGAGCTGGCTGCGCTGCTGGTCGGCCCCGCCGGGGAGTTCGACGAGCTCGGCCTGCTCGGCGGGTCTCCCGGCGTGCTGCCGGTTCCACTCCTCTATGAGCTGCCGGCGCACGCCTCCGGAACCGGTGACGTCCAGTCCGCTGGCGACGACGATGGGCCCCCCGGCGGCCTTGTCCAGCGGGTCCGGACCCGAGGCGCCCCCGGGGCCGCCCGTGCAGCCGGCCGACACGAGCGCGAGCAGGCAGCCGACGGCCGCGGCGGCCCTTCCCGTGCGGCGGGCGGGGCCGCGGGCCGCACGGCGCACCGACGGGGTCATTCCGCGTCCCCCGTACCGGTCTTGGCGACCTCGGCGGCCAGTTCGGTGGCGATGTCGTCGGCCGGGTCCAGGCAGCGCCCGCCGGTCGCCGTGGCGAGCCGTTCCCCGAACCGGCCGGGGGCGCAGCCGCCGCTCTGGAGGGAGACCGACACGATCCGTACGAGCGGGTTGCCCTTCGCCTCGGTGAGCAGCCCGTCCCGTTCCTTCCGCCCGATGTCCGCGGTGTCCTCGTCGTCGGTGACGAGGACCAGGAGGCGTGGCTGATCCGCGTCCGTGGTCCCGCCGCGCAGGGTGGTGAAGGCGTCGTGCAGGGCCTCCGCGATGCGGGCGTCGTGGTCGGCCGTCGTGGCGGAGGCGGCGGCCTCGGACGCGACGGCGCGGGTGTTGCGCCCGAAGGGCACGAGGTCCGTGGCCTTCCTTCCCTCTTCGACGGCCATCGACCACAGCCCGTACTCGTCCTTCGTGCCGAGCGATCCCATCGAGCGTGTCACCAGTTCCTTGGCGCGCCCGGGGCCGTCCCAGACCCGTTTGTCGGCCATCGAGGTGGAGTTGTCCAGGAGGTAGAGCACCCGTCCGGGGCCGAGGGCGGAGCGGTAGCGGCGCAGCACGTCTCCCAGGGTGGCGGCTGTGACCGTGCCGGGGCCGGCCGCCGGGATGTCCTCCCGCACCGCCGACTCGTTCACGCCGGTCCGCAGGAGCGAGTTCTCGGCCGGCGGGGCGGGCCGGCCCTTCCCGTCGACACCGCGGAAGCCGTCGTCGACGAAGAACCGCTGGGCGTCCCGGTCCGTGGCCAGCCAGTCGTGGAACCTGGTGACGGCGTCCCTGCGGGCCTCCGCGTCCCGTCGGGCGTCCTTCCAGGTGACCCGGAGGAACGGCAGGTCCAGCACGGGTACGTCGGAGGGGTACTGGGCGGTGCGGCGCTCCAGGCTCTCGGTCGCGCAGGACGGGCGGGCGGCGTTCCCCGCGGAGAGGTTGAACTGCGCCAGGGTCTGCTCGGGGACCAGCACGGCGGCCCGGTCCTCCAGGCCGTTGCGGGAACCGTCGGCCAGGGCGCACATGAGTTCCCTCGCGGTGGAGGGCATGGGCCGCAGTTCCTGGGCCATGACGTGTTCGAGGGTGGAGGCGGGTCCGCTGCCGGAGGACGCGTAGAGCGCCCTGGTCGCCAGCAGGGCGCCGTCCGTGCCCTCCGGGTCGGGCCGCAGGACCGCGATCGGCTGCTTCTGGGCGGCCTTCAGCGAGGAGATGATCGTGCCGAGGGGAGCGCCGGTCTGCAGGGACGGCGCCAGGGGCATGGTGTACGGCACGGCGAGGACCATCGGCGTGAAGGCGACGGAACCCATCGGTTCGAGTGTCACGGCGCTGTCCCCCGCGTCGGCGTGCTCGTCGGCGCCGGTCGCCCCGGCCGGGGCGGAGGCCGCGGTGCTGCCGCCGCCCTCCTCCTCGGCCGTCGCCCGCCGCCACGTGCTCCCGGCGGCGGGGATCCAGATGTCGGGCTGGGCCCCGACGTCCCGCTGGGGCCGGGGGCAGTCACCGGGTGGGGGGCAGGCGGCCGGGGGGTCCTGCCACAGTGAGGAGGACCGGAAGGCCGCCACGGCGTCGGTGGCCTTGGCGTCGTACACCGTCAGGTTGACGGTCCGGCAGTCGCGGTCGCCGTGCCGCTCCTGTTTCGGGTAGGCGTCGGCGGCCTTCTGCACGGTGGGCCGGATGTCGGGGTCGGTGAGCACCCGCAGTTCGAGGGGCGGGGCGCACTTCCCGTCGGGCCCGGGCCCCAGGAGCATCCAGGCGCCCGCACCGGCGAGGGCGAGGACACCGGCGAGCACGAGGGTCATCGCCCGTGTCGGGCGGCGGCGGAGCGGCCCGGGGGCCGGCGCGGGGGCGGGGCCCGGGGTGGCGTCCGGACGCGGGCGCGGTGACGGCGACGGCGACGGCTGGGTGGACTCGGAGTGCGGGCGGGGCGACGGGAGCGCGGGCTGCCGGTCGTGCGGGAGGGCGGCCACCACGTCGTCGCCCTGCGGGGGAGCGACCACCACGTCGTCGCCGTGCGGGAGGGCGAGTACCACGTCGTCGCCGTGCCGGAGTTCGTCCGGGATCCACGGGTGCCCGTCGATGGCCTTGAGGGGTGCCATCTCCTCGCGGATGCCGGCGACGACGCCGGTGAAGGTGGTCGGCTCCCGGCCGTGTGTGCCCGCGGTCAGCAGGCGGTGCAGCGCGGCCGTGAACTCCGTACCGCCGGCCGGATCGCCGGGCGGGATCTCCACGCCCCGCTCGGCGGCCGTCAGCAGGGCGAAGTTCTGCCCGGCCGCCGGGGTGAACGCCGACAGGGCGTTGCCCGCGAAGCAGCAGTCGAGGACGACCACCACCCACTCCGCCCGGGCGTTGCGCAGCTCGGGCATCACGTCGTCACGCCAGGACAGGGTGTCCCGGAAGGGGTGGTGCCGGTCGCGGGAGACACGGGAGTCGGTGAACATCAGGTTGAGGTCACTGCCGTCCGGGCGCACGATGCCGTGCCCGGCGAAGTAGACGACCAGCAGTCCCGTCACCTCGTCCCGGGCAGCGCTCAGTGCCGCCCGGACCCGCAGCGGGTCCACCCCGCCCGGAGCGCCGCCGGCCGGGCCCCGCTCCCCCGCGACGACCACCAGGTCCTCCGGGTCGAGCACCCCGGTGCCTTCGGCGGTCAGGGCTTCACGCATCAGGCGCAGGTTCGTGGCCACGGCCGGGAGGTCGTTGCGGTTGCCCGTGTAGCGCTCGACCCCGACGAGCACGGCCCGGTGCCGCTTCGCCCTGTTCTCCTCGCCGCGCGCGTCGTACGGCGGCACGGCGGCTAGACCTCCCCGGGCTCGTCGCCGCGCGCTCGGTCCGGCCCGTCGGAGCCGGGAGCCGGGTCCGGGCCCCCGTCACGGTCGGTGTCACGGCTGAGGTCGGCGCCCGGCCCCTGGAGCGGTCCGCCCAGGGTGACCCGGGGCGTCTCCTCCGGTTCGGCGAACCGGCGCCGGTTGCGCAGCCAGGTCTCCACGGACCGCCAGGCGTTCTCGGCCACGGACCGGGCGACCTCGACGGAGACGACGAGGACGATGTCCTGGATCAGCTCCCCGCTCATCGCCTCGGTCTGCGTCAGCGAGTCCTTGCGCCCGACGCTGAGCTGCTGCCGGTCCCGTGCCTCGTCGAGCGCGGGAGTGCTGTCCAGCCAGGCGTGGAGCGCCTCCAGATCGTCACGCCGGGTGTGCGTCCCGCTCACGCTGATCCGTAACTCGACCGTCCCCCGCCCCGGCTCCGATCCGCCCGGCCGTGCCCCGTCCGTCATACGCCCTGCCCCCATCGGCACCGTCGCCCCGCCTCAGGCCGGAGCGGTCCCTGCACTGGCCCGCGCACGCCGCTCGTGCGCTTCCCCGCCCGCCCCGTGTGCGGGGACCACGGACTGATCCGTGCGGCGGTCCTCGCGGTGGTCCACGACATGCGTGCGGTGATCCACTGAACTCACGAGTATTTCACGTGGGTTGACGCAAGGCACCCCTTTGCCGGGCACCACCTGCGCACCGATGAGTTCCGCCCCGGCCGGCAGTCCACATCCCAGCAGCACAGCACGGACCCCGTGCCTGTGGACGCCGACGGAAGGAACACGACGACATGGCCGACGCTCCGAAGGGCCCCGCGAGCTACTTCCCGTCGATCGAGCGGAAGTACGGCCGCCCGATCGCGGACTGGAAGGCGCTCATCCGCAGTTCGCCCCTGAGCAAGCACATGGAGCTCGTCTCCTGGCTCAAGGCCGACCACGCGCTGGGCCACGGGCACGCCAACGCCCTGGTCGCGCACACACTCGCCGAGGACAGCGGGAAGTAGGCGCCCGCCCGCACCGGCCGCGCGCACCGCGCGGCACCGGTGCGCCCGCCGGCGTGCGCGGTGCGGCCCACCGGCGTACGCACGCCGGGGTCTTCGGCGTACGCACTGCGGGGCCATGGCGTACGCACTGCGGACCGGCCGCGAATATGCGGGATCTGCTGCCGTACCACCCGCTCGTGCATCAGACTCTGACTCCCCCACAGCGGCAGTCGGACGGCAGGGCCGAGGAAAGGCAGCGCGGTGCTGGGTGACTTCAGGCAGGTACGACGGATCGTCGGCAGACGGGACGCGATCAGATACGGGGGCCTCGGCCTGCTCTCCGTCGTGCTCACGGCGTGCGGCGCCAAGGAGGACGACGGGCGGAGCGGGACGGCGCCCGGTGACAGGCCCGCCAAGGCGACCGTCACGGGAGCGGCCGTCGAGGCGTTCGCGCAGGGTGCGTGGCAGTTGTCGTTCACCCCGCAGGGCGAGGTCAACGACGAGTACGCGCGGATCGACGTCACGGGGCGCAGGTGGAGCCTGGACGGGGATGACCTGGCCGGCTCCTTCACCCTCGCGGCGGGCCGGCTCACCGTGACGGTGGACGGCATGACCACGGACAACGTCTGGGCGGGCGCCGGGTTGCCCGGCTCTGTCGGCGGCAATGCCTCCCACACCCTGCAATGGGGCCACGACGCGGCGTCGGGGGAAGGCGATCCCGGATCGCCGGTGGACACCACGCCCTTCCCCCTGCCGGTCACCTGGGACGGGACCACCCTGCGGATCCAGGCGCGGAACGGCGTGGTCATCGCCGCGGTACGGGCCTGACCCGGCCGCCCCACCGGTCCGCCGCGCCCCACCGGTTCGTCGGTCCGCCGGTCCGCCGGTCCGCAGCTTCGGCCGTCGTCCGCGGGCGGGGAGGCGGCGGCCCGGCGGCATCACCGGGAAGGGCGGATCAGGGCCGCACGAGGGGTGTGCGCCTCCGCTCGGCGGCCGGGGGTGAGGCCTGTGCGGAGTCCGTCGTGCCGGCTCCGCGCAGGAGGCCGGCGGAGAAGACCCCCGCACAGGCCATGACCACGGCCGCCCCGACCGCCGCGATTCCCATGCCGTGGGTGAATGCCTCGCGGGCGGTGGCCAGTACGGCGTCGGCGGTGGCGGCGGGGAGTTCGGCGGCCACGGCCGCCGCGCCGCCGAGGGTCTCGCGTACGGCGTCGGCCTCCGGCACTCCGGCGGGCAGGGCGGCGGACATGTCCCGGCTGTAGACCGCGGCTCCGACGGAGCCGAGGACGGCCATGCCGAGTGCGCCGCCCAGCTCCTGGCCCGCTTCGAGTACGGCGGCGGACGAGCCCGCGCGCTCGGGCGGGGCGGCGCCCAGCGCGAGTTCGTTGGCGAGGGTCATGGAGGCGACGAGTCCGCCCGCGTAGACGGCGCCGCCGGTGAGGGTGAACCACAGGGGCGAGCCGGTGCCCACCCTGGACAGCCACAGGAACCCGCACGCGGACACGAGGAAGCCACCGCACATGACGTACGCCCGGTCGGTGCGCCGCGCGAGGGCCGCTCCGGTGGGCGCCATGACGGCGACGCCGACCGCCGGGACGAGGCTCCACAGCGCGGCGGTCAGCGGGCTCAGGCCGAGCACGGACTGGAGGTACTGGGTGAAGAAGACGGCCATCCCCACGGTGGCGAACATGGCCAGCAGGTTGGCGAGCACCGGGCCGCCGAAGGCACGCCTGCCGAGGAGGCGGAGGTCGATCATCGGGTGGTCGAGGCGCCTCTGGCGGCGTACGAACACGAGCCCCAGCACCAGTCCGGTGCCGATCCCGGCGACGGGCAACGGCGCGTAACCGTGGCGGGCCCACTCCTTGATGCCGTGGATGACCGGAAGCAGGGCGCCCAGGGAGAGGGCCGCGCTGAGCAGGTCGAAGCGCCCGCGTCCGCCCGACGTGGACTCGGGCACCAGGAAGGGGACCAGCGTGATCAGCAGCAGCATGGCGGGCAGGTTGATCAGGAACACCGAGCCCCACCAGAAGTGTTCGAGCAGCAGGCCGCTGACGACCGGGCCCAGCGAGACGCCGGTGGTCATGACGGCGGTCCAGATGGTCACCGCCCTCCCCCGCTCCCTCTCGTCGCGGAAGAGGGTGCGGATCAGGGCGAGGGTCGCGGGCATGAGCGCGGCACCGCCGACGCCGAGGAGGGCTCGCACCGCGATGAGGACCTCGGCGGAGTGCGCGTACGCGGCGGCCACCGAAGCGGCCCCGAACACCGCGGCCCCCGCCAGGACCAGCGTCCGCCGCCCGATCCGGTCGCCGAGCGCACCCATCATGATGAGCAGGCCGGCGAGCACGAAGCCGTACATGTCCAGGATCCACAGCTGCTGGGTGGCGCTGGGCTCCAGGTCCTGGCTGATGTACGGGATCGCGAAGTAGAGGACCGACACGTCCATCGAGACGAGAAGCAGGGGCAGCATCAGGACGCCCAGGGCGACCCATTCCCTGCGCCCCGCGCGGGGGCCGGGTGCGTCGTCGGGGCTCGGTGCGCTCCGCGGTGAGTTCATCGGTGCGCCGTACGGTGTGTCCTTCGGTGCGCCCAGCGGTGTGTCCTTCGGTGTGTTCTCCATGCGGAACACGGAAGCGGTGCCCGCGGGTACACCGCAAACAGGTACCTAGTGCACCACCCGCAATCCCACGGTCAGCAGGGTGAAGGGGACCGTAGTGCACTAGTACGGTGACTCCGTGACCACCGAAGCGCCCTACCTCCGGATCGCCGGCGACCTCCGGCGCCGCATCGTCTCGGGCGAGCTGGCCCCCGGCGACCGCGTCCCCTCCACCCGGCGCATCACGAGGGAGTGGGGGGTCGCGATGGCGACCGCGACGAAGGCGCTCGCCGTGCTCAACCAGGAGGGTTTGGTCCGGGCGGTCCCCGGTGTGGGCACGGTGGTCGCGGAGCACGTGCGCGAACGCGGCGGCACGGCTTCCCGCCGGGGCCTCGACCGGGAGCGCATCGTCGGCGCGGCGATCGCGCTCGTCGACGCGGAGGGGCTGGCGGCACTCTCGATGCGGCGGGTGGCGACCGAGTTCGGCACGTCCACCATGGCCCTGTACCGCCACGTCCCCAGCAAGGGGGAACTCATCCGGCTGATGTCGGAGGCGGTGTTCGGCGGAGCACCCGCCGACCCACCGCCGGCGGGCTGGCGGCCCCGACTGGAACGGGAGGCTCGCTGGCTGTGGAGCCAGTACGAGCAACACCCCTGGCTGGCGCGAGCCATGGCCGCCCTGACCCGGCCACTGGCCTCCCCGCACGCCATGCGGTACACGGAGAGGGTGCTCAGCGCCCTGAAGGGCCTCGGCCTCACCCCCACCCAGATGCTCCACGTCCACCTCACCCTGCTCGGGTTCACGCAGGGCATCGCGATGGCCGTCGAGCTGGAGTCGCAGGCCCGGCAGGACACCGGGATGACGGCCGAGGAGTGGATGGAGTCCGTCGAACCCCGGATGGAGGCGATCCAGACGGTCGCCGCCTACCCGATCCTGTCCACGCTGTTCGGCGAGGACGGCTTCGAGCTGGAGCTGGACGCCCTCTTCGAGTTCGGCCTGGCACGGGTGCTGGACGGGGTGGAGGTGCTGGTGTCGGGGGTCCCGGGGCAGCGGCGGCTGTGACGGCTCTACGGGCGGCAGGCCGTCGTGGGCCGGATCCAGGACGGGCGACCCGGGCGGACGTGCGCACGACGTCCTACCCGGATGCCGACATCGACCCAGCACCACGTCGCCCACGGCCCTGATGACGCCGACAGCCCTCGCCGCCCCGCACCCGCCCCACCTGGGACAGTGCGCCCGAGCAGGGCGGTGATGGGCGTCGGCGGGATTCCCCTCTGCCACGCCTCTGCAATACGATCACGATCACTGACCCACTCCATGGACACCCCCGTCCCGCCGGTCCGCGACGGTCCTCCCGCCGTTTCGGCCGACGTCGATCGTGACCGGGCGCGGCATAGGAAACTTGACAGCGATGAACACCGCCAAGCCCTCCTCTCCCGGCGTCTCCGCCCGGATGAGCCGCCAAGCCCGCCGCGACACGGCCCCCGAGGTGGCGGTCCGGAAGCTGCTGCACGCGTCCGGTTACCGCTACCGCCTCAACGAGCGGGTGCCGAACATGCCTCGTCGCACGATCGACATCGCCTTCACCCGAGCCAAGGTGGCGGTCTTCATGGACGGCTGCTTCTGGCACGGCTGCCCGGAACACGCGACACAGCCGAAGGCGAACGCCACGTGGTGGCGCGACAAACTGGACCGCAACATGGCGCGGGACGCGGAGACGACCGAGCACCTGGTGGCCGCGGGCTGGACGGTCCTACGGTTCTGGGAACACCAGTCACCGGACCGGGTCGCCGACGAGGTGGCGGATGTCGTTGATCGCGAGAAGCCGGCACGGGAAAGCGACTCCAGGCGCGACGAGCGGTGAGCGGTCTGCGCTTCGTGGACGTGTGCTCCGGCGCGGGCGGCCTGGCGCTGGGCCTGGAGCAGGCCGGGTTCGACCCGGTGCTGTTGTTGGACAAGAAGCAAGTGGCCTGCGAGACACTGTGCACGAACCGGCCGGGGTGGAACGTCTTGCAGATGGATCTGCTGGACTTCGACCCCGCCGAGCACCCGCAGACCTACGACGTCGACCTGCTGTCCGCCGGGCCGCCCCGCGTGAAGTCGAGTGCGACCGCAGCGAGGACCGGGACCGATGAGGAGAGGCAGCTCCTGGAAGCGGCGGTCCTCCTCGCTCACGGGGTTCAGCCGCGCGCCCTCCTGATCGAGAACGTACCCGGTCTGGTCGAGGCAGAGGTGCTCGCCCCCCTACGCGCCTTCATCAGTCAGGAGCTGGAGCACCTCGGTTATCGGTTGCGATGGTTCGTGCTGAACGCGGCCGATTTCGGAGTGCCTCAGGACCGTAAGCAGGGGGTGCTGGTTGCTTTGCAGGAGCGCTACTTCGACTCATTCCGGCCTCCTCTGCCCACGGTCGAGGAGCACGTACCGGTGGGCAGTGCTCTGCGCCTCTCGATGGCTGCTCGCGGATGGGGTGGCGCCGGCGCGTGGGCCGACCAGGCGTCGGTAGTGGCTCCCACCCTCGTCGGCGGATCCGACAATCGAGGTGGGGCCGATCTTGGACCGACAGGGACAAAGAAGGCATGGGCCCGCATGGGAGTGAACGGGGGCTCGTTGGCCGACCACGTCCCGGGCCCTGAGCAGGACGGGTCTTCCGAGATGATCAAACTCACCGTTCCACAGACTGCGCTCCTGCAGGGCTTCCCAGCCGACTGGCACCTTGCCGGGGGAAAGACTCTGCGATACCGACAGATAGGACACGCGTCGCCACCGCCGGTGGGCAGGGCTCTGGGCAGGGCGATCGCGGACGCGCTGGGCGCCCCGAGTGGGCTCACCCACGCGGCTGGTTGATCTCATCCCGCCGGCTACACTTCATCCTCATGACCCCAGAGCTCGACCCGTCACATCAAGCTGCGCGTTTCCGCATCGTGGACCTGTTCGCAGGCCCCGGGGGCCTCGACATCGCGGCAACGATCATGGGCGTGGAGAGCATCGGGGTGGAATGGGACGACGCGACCCGTGCGACGCGCGACGCCGCCGGACTCCTGACCACGAAGGAGAAGGACGTCGCGGCCCTCGGCCCGTGCGACGCGCAGGTGGAGGACGCGAACGTCCTCACCGGCGGGCCGCCGTGCCAGTCCTTCTCCGTGGCAGGCAACCGCAAGGGGCATAAAGCCCTGGAAGACGTGAAGCGGCTGGCGACGTGCTTGGTGGCCGCCCAGGATGCCGCTTCCTTCGCGACCGTGTGGGCCGCGGTCCAGGCCGATCCCGCCCTCGCAGAGGACGAACGGACCGGGCTCGTCCTCCAGCCTCTACGTTGGATCATGGAGGCGAAGCTCTCCCGGCGCCGCAAGGCCTACGAGGTGGTGGTACTGGAGCAGGTGCCCACGGTCCTCCCGGTCTGGAAACACTACGCCGAACTGCTCAGGAAGATCGGCTACGCCGCCGAGGCCCATGTCCTCCATGCCGAGGCATTCGGTGTCCCTCAGACACGCCGCCGGGCCGTACTCATCGCCCAGTACGCCCCGGGCAACGAGACCAGGGACGTTGGGTTCCCGACGCCGACGCACCAGAGGTATCGCAAGGGAGTCGAGCGCCTCTCCGCAGGAGGGACCGGGGGGCTCCGTTCGGACGGATCGTTGTTCGCCGCCCCGCCCCTCGCAGGAAAGATCGAACCCTGGGTGTCCATGCAGGACGCTCTCGGTGCGTCGCGCCCGCAGGACTTCGTGATGATCTCCAACTACGGCTCGGGCGGTGATCCGAAGAACCGTGGACGGCGCACCTCTCTTGAACCTGCGGCAACGATCACAGGGAAGTGTCGCCGCAACCGTCTCTTCCTCCTCAAGGAAGGCGAGTCGGGAGCGAAAGAGGTCGGCGAGGAACTGGATCGGCTGTCGTTCGAGGAAGCCGGACTCCTTCAGTCGTTCCCCGAGCGCTACCCGTGGCAGTCCACCGATGTGGCACAGCAGATCGGGAACGCCATCCCGCCGCGCCTCTCCCTGCACATCTTGTGCAGCGCTCTCCGGCTCGGACGGCCCGGCGAGGATATGTTCGACAAGTTGGCGGCGTGGGAACCGGAGCCCCGCACCGCTCCCTCCGACCAGGGTGCGACCGACGTCTGAGCGAGGAGGGGTCCCTCAGTGCTCGCTTGCTCGTCCTCGCGCACCTGGGGAGCCAGCGGTCCCCCGCCGGAGGCACGTGGGCCGGATCAGCCGTCCACCGCCACAGCGGCCCGAGTCCGGTCGCGCAACGGAGCCTCGGCGGCGAATCGCTCGAACATCCGTGACAGCACGTCGCACGAGGAGCGCCGAGCGGTGCCGTCGTCCGGGCCCTCCGGGAGCCGTTCCCACGGAACGGCGGGTGCCGACTCCACGTCTTCGATCCAGTCGGTGAGCGCGTCGTGACGGGGTGGGTCCTCCGGCCCGATCACCTCGTACATGAGCGTGGTGCCGGCCACATTCACCGCCGTGCACAGGGCATTGACCCGGTCACCGAGTCGGGTCGCCCCGTTGTCGGAGAGTTTTTTGAGAACCGAGACAAGCGCCAGGGCGGTGGGCTTGTGATCGATGGCGTCGAGGCGGAGGGCCGTATTGATCATGTCCTGATTACCGCAGGCGACCTCCGCCGGGCCGTAGTCAGGCCCGTCTCGGAACATTTCGGCTGCCCACCAGAGCCTGGCGAAGGCCTGGCTGTAGTGAGGTCCCACGAACCTGGCACTGTTCACCTTCCTGGGCGCACCGGCATCGGTCGTACCCGGCGGCATGTGCCGCCACAGGACGAAGTCCGGAGCCACGGCCAAGGCCATGTAGTTCCACAGTCCTGCGTTCGCCGCCTCGGCGCGGGTCATACGCAGGGTCGCGTGCAACCGAGGGGCCAGCCAGGCATCGGCTTCGGTCCTGCCCGCATCGAATCTGAGCATCGCCTCCTCGACGAGCTCTCGCACCGGGTCGACGCTCCATCGGACGGAGTCACCGTCGATCGGGGTGCTCGCTCGCAGGATCGCCACCTGCGGTAGGTCTTCCTGCCCCGCGCGCACCCCATGGGTGAGGAACGCGGTGGCGAGGTTACCCGGGAGCAGGGCGAGCCGTGCGGGAGGTTCGAAGCGCTGTCGGCTCATCGGTGCGTACCTTCCTGGGCGCGGGCGACTGCGCGGATGGTCGTCATGAGGTTCTTGGGCGTCTGGCTGCGCTTCCCGGCTGCCACTGCGATCCGCGACTGCACCTCCGCCCATCCTCGGCCGGCCGCACGGCGGTCGTGCGCCTCCCTCAACGCATCGTGGAGGGGTAGGCCGGGGAACACCTCGGGCAACATGGATCGCAGCACGGACCCACGCCACCCACCGGGAAGATGCGGGGTGCCGTCGTCGTCGAATTCGAGGTCGCTCAGTGCCGAGTGGAACATCGTCCCCCATGCCTCGCCCGCGATCTGGGCTGCCACAAGACCGGCGGTCGCCTTCTCCAGTGGACCGCGAGCACCGGACAACAGCTCGGCGAGTCCTTCGAAGGACGTGTTGAGCAGGATGGTCGGCAGGTCCCCCGTGGTGTCGATCAGCCACGGCGCGTCCATGAATCCGCGCAGCCACTCCTGGGGCCCGTCGCGGAAGTCCTCCTCCAGGATCTCCAGATCCCGTTGCCTGGAGGGCGTCCTGGACAGCAGATCGATGACCCACGGCGTGTCCGCTCTGCCGAGGACACGTCCGTCGACTCCACCGTGACTGCCGACGACGCTCACGTCGAGCAGAGCTCGTGCGGCATGGGCGGAGCGACGCACCCGAACCTGGCCACGCCAGTGGGAGTCGTCACGACGACGCTCCAAGCGACTGACCACGCGGGTATTGGTCGCTCCTTCGGTGAGGACGGCGACACAGCTGACTCCGGCCCATGGCCCGTCGGCCAATTCGTCGGTAGGCAGGGAGACCTCGAGATCCAATACGCCTTCGGTCCAGTCGTCCCGTTCGACCTGGTGAAGCGCCACGACCTGGTCGCGTTGCGAGATCAGGGTCAACTGCAGCGGCTTGCCGTCTATGCTCGCTCCACAGACAGTGACCTCGATCTTTCCCACCAAGGTCGGATACGCGTATACCGCACTCACGCCGAAGCCTCCCGCGCCTGTTGCACGTCCACGATGACGCCCGCCATGACGGCAGCCACCGGATGGCTCCCTACGGCGGTGACGCCGGAGAAGCGAGCCGATCGCACGTCCGGTTCGATGACCAGCCTTCCGTCGACGACCTGGCAGTTCTCCTTGGCGGACAGGTCCGCCCAGTCCAACGAGGGCCGTCCTCCCGATCGCACATCGAACTTGGCCACCGGCAGCAACTGCCAGTGGCCGTCTCGCTGGGGGACGGTCAGTGTCACGTCCAAGGTCCAGGCCCCGGCCGCGTCCACCTTTCCGACCACCCGGCCCACGGTCGGGTGTCCTCTACGGCTGCTCGCCACCGAGGGCGTGTCGAGCCGGAGCAGTTTCCGAAGGATCTCGGGCCCGGTCGACTCCCGTCCGGGGGCCCGTCTGCCGATCACCCGCCGCAACGCCGTGTCCATGGCCGCGTTGAACTCGGTCAATCGGCGAGGCGCGTTGGCGTAGGCGGCGGTGAGCTCCTCCGTCACGCCCCACCTGTCGTGCTCCGGAGGCTCTGCGGCTCGCAGGAATGCTTCGGCGGCATGCGTCGTCGCGCTGTCGTCGCCGGTGGCGAACCCGGCGAGCAGGACAGCCTGGAACGGGTCCGTTCCCATCCCCAGGTTGCGGGGAGGCCGCGCGGTGACCGTCATCCGGTTACCCCGCATACAGATGATGCGGCTGTGCTTCTCGTCAGTGTCTGCGGCGGGAGTCACCAGTAGTACGGCTCGGTGGGTACGCCCTGCGGCCTTACGTCCGGCCGTCCGTGGTGGTGGGACGACAAGCTCGACCTTCGTGGCGGCAACCTGCCCGGGAGCCGTCAGTTCCTCGACCGTCTCCCCGTCGAGGTACGCCCGCAGGGCGTGGACCATTGCCGGGTGTCGGTCGAGGGGATCGACCCGCTGTTCCGCCACCACCGCTTCGCCGTTGCGAAGAGCCTTGACCGACGCCTCCAGCATGGCCGGCGTCGAACGCCCCGAGGTCATGGCGGCCCAGAAGTTGTCGGACAGGGCCCGACCGAGTGCCGCGTGCAGGTCCTCCAACGTGTCACTGCTGCCGGCCGCGTCGTGGGCGCCGACGACGAGGAAGGAAGTGCCCGGGTCCTCGCTGTCCCGGTCCAGCCGTAGGTCGGCGACGACTCTTTCGTTCGCCCACCAGGAACGGGAGACCCCTTCGTGCGTCTTCTCGGTGTCCGGCTCGCCGAGCCAGGCAGGCCCCGCGTACGCCACTCCATCGACCTCACGCCAGGGCAGGTCGAGACGGCCGATCACTCGGCGGGCCGTCCGCCCCTCGTGCTGTTCGGACAACGTGCTGTTGATCAGCACCAGGCCGAGCCGGCTGGCCGCCCACAGCGTGGCTTTCCCCAGTCCGTACGAGCCACCGGCTCGATCGTTGCTCTTGTGACTGTCCAGCTGCCGACGGACGACAGCAGCGTACCGGCCGTCCTCGTACTCCGGTCCCGTAAGGCCGGAGGCGTTGTAGTCATCGATCCGCAGGAGCAGGAGCGAGGCATCTTCGCGCAGCGCCCGAAGCCCCTCGGAGAGGGTTCGACCGACCTTCTGTCGGGACCGGGCCGCCGCCGAGAAGTGGGGTTCCAGCTCATCCCACTTCAGCGCGGAGAGGAAGGAGTGCAGGTGCTCACCGGTCAGCTCGTGAAGGGTGAAACGGACCCGCACCGGGCGTCGCGGATCCAGCCTTTCGTCCAGCGAGTTCTGCGTGGCCTCCCGGGCCAGCACAGCGAGGCTCGCGTCGAAGGCGAACGCAGCGGCGTTACCGTACTCACGGCCACCGTCGTGGTGGGCGATCCGGTGGTACCAGGCGATCGGCCGGTCGGATCCGGCGTCCGCGTCCCTCGTGATCAGGGTGGCGACGTCCGTCTCCAGGATCTCGGCGATCTTGACCATCACCTCCGCCCTGGGTTGCGCTCTTCCGGTGACCCATGCGGACACGGCCGCACGCGTCAGTCCCAACTGTTGGGCAAGTTCCGCCTGCGATATGCCGTTGCGACGCAGCTGACGCCCCAGCCATACGCCGAAATCCTCGATGTCCTCCACCGAACCCACTTCCCCTTGGTCCCGAGTGAGGCAACCGTAGCACCCCGATTGACACACCCGTGACGTCAAATGTCACTTGACGTTCGAGTCCTACTTGAGCGCCAGCGGGGATCGTTTGAAAACTTTCGCCTTCTGATCGACAGGTCCTCCCCATGTGCCCTAGTGTCTGTCTCGGCAACTTCCAACCCCACGAGGGTTGTTGACAGAAGCCACCTACTCAGAGGCCAGAGCTCTGTCCTCAGGGTCCGTTTTGCAGCGTTTTTCCTGCGTCATCCAGTCACGGGCACTTGTCGGTGTGCCCACAGGGAGGGGACCCACATGATCGAAGACGAGGATGCCTGGATGGCGTGGTTCATCGAGGAGTACGACAACACGGAGGACCCGGACCACCGCGCCGAGCTGCTGACCTGCCACGGCATCCCGCCCCAGCTTCTCGCCTCGGCACGGCGCCGCCTCGCGCGCTCCCCGCAGACCGCATCCACCGAGCAGGCCGCCGCAGCTTCCGTGCCTCCCGTGGCCCGCACCTCTCGGGCCACCCGCCGTCCCATGACTCCTCGGCGCGCCGGAGCTCCGCGCACCTATCGGGTCACCCGCACCCGCAGGATCCGCACGACCGGACGCACCGTGACGGTCACGACGACCATCGTCACGGTCACGACCGTCACCACGGTCACCACCAACAGCTGACCCCCTCACCGCAGCTGTGCCGCATGCTCCACCGGGGTGCCCGCGCTTGCGCCGGCACCCCGCCTTCCCCCACGCATCCTCGGTTTGTTTTCTCTCATTCGAGACAGGTGCCTCATGACCGACCGGCAGTTCGCCGACCCTTCGCTCCCGCCCGTGATCGACACCGTGATCCGGCAGTCAGCCACCGTCCTGAGGACCTATCAGGTCGACCCGGGACTGGTGCAGGAGCACGCCAACGGCGAACGTCGCATCACCCAGGGCGGCTACGGGGAACGCCAGTTGCTCGAACTCGTCCAGAACGCGGCGGACGAGATCGCGGCGAAGCCTGGCGGCAAGCTGCACGTCGTCCTCACGGATGATCACCTCTATTGCGCGAACGAAGGCACCCCGGTCACACCGGAGGGAGCCGAGACGATTCTGCGCATGAGTGTCTCCCGGAAGCGCGGTGGCCAGATCGGTCGCTTCGGAGTCGGCGTCAAGTCCGTGCTCTCCGTATGTGACTCACCCCAGTTCTTCAGCGACGGAGGCGGCTTCGGGTTCGGTTTCGACCGGGACTGGTCCGCCGCCGAGATCGCCCGGGCACTCGGCAGGCAGGGTGACATCGGCATGGACACCCCGGTGCTGCGTATGGCACGCCCTCTCGACGTCGAGCAGGAGCGGACTGACGACAATGTGTTGGACAAACTCCTGCGTTGGGCGACCACGGTGGTCCGTCTTCCCCTGAAGGCAGGTGCCGCCGAGCGCCTCGGGCGCGACATCAGCGGTCACAGGAGTCGCGACGGGCGGATGACGGACGCCTTCCCCGCCCACTTCCAGTTGTTCTCCTCCCATGTCGGCCAGGTCCTTCTGCATGACGAGCGCTCCATGCCGCCCGCGCGCAGGGAGATCTCCATCGAGCGCGAGGGCAGCCACCGCATCCTCAAAGAGGTCGCACGCGGCGCGAAGCAGACGATCGAGCAGTGGAAAGTGTTCTCGGCCACCTACTCCCCCGCCGGCGAGGCCGCGGAGAGCGCGGGTGAACTGCACGGCCGGCCGGAACTCGAAATTTCCTGGGCGGTGCCCGAGTACACCGTCCGCGGCGGGCTGTACACCACACCTGTCGGCAGGGGTTCATTCTGGGCGTTCTTCCCGACCAAGTACGAGGTCTCCCTGACCGGCATCCTGAACGCTCCGTGGAAGACGAACGAGGACCGCCAGCACCTTCTCGACGGCAGCCCGTTCAACCGGGAGCTGCTGCAGGTGGCAGCCCGGTTGGTGATCGACACGCTGCCCGAGCTCGTACCCGCCGAAGACCCCGCCGCCTTTCTTCCGCTGCTGCCCGGCCGCAGCAAGGAGAAGCTCAACTGGGCCGACGACTATTTTCTCCGACGGGTGTGGGAGATCGCTGCCGAACGCCCCTCGCTGCCTGACCAGGACGGCAAGCTCCAGGTTCCTCGCGATCTGCTCATCACACCTTCCGGTCTGGAAAAGGAATGGGTACAGATCTGGTCGGAGTACAGCGGCCGCCCCACCAATTGGGTGCACCCGTCCGTCGACGCCTCCGACAACGCCCTCCGCCGCGGCAAGATGAAGCAGATTCTGGATGCTGCGGGAAAGACGCCCGAGAATGCCAAGGACTGGCTCGAGGCCCTGGTCTCCGACGGCTCCGCAGAGGCGTCCTCCCACGCCATCGAGATCCTCTCCCTCATGGTCCTCAAGGACCAGGCCGGGCGTCTACGCGGTGACTCCGACCTCACGGCCGAAGCCCGCAAGGCCAGGATCGTGCTCACCGAGGAGCACGGGATGGTCGCACCTGTGGCGGGTGAGATCTTCCACCGAACCTCGGCCGACACGCTTCGTGACGACATGGTCTACGTCCATCCATCGATCTCCGGACGTCCCGAGATGGCGCGGCACCTGCACAACATCGGTATCAGGGTCGCCGATGCGCAGGGACGGTTCGAGGGTGTCCTCGACCAGGGGTTCGACAACTACGACGCCAACGCATGGTCGAACTTCTGGGTTCTCCTGCGGAGCGCCGGTGGCAGCATGCAGGTGGACCGGATCCGCTCCAAAGTGCCGAAGCCGCTGGAGACGTTGCGCGTCCGCACCATGGACGGGCGATATCGACCGATGCGCGACTGTCTCCTGCCCGGCCCCGTGGTGCCCGCAGACGGAAGTCGCGACAAGGCTGTCGCGGTCGATCTGACGTTCCACGAGAGCGACAGGTCTGTCTTCCGTGACCTCGGGTTGTTCGACCGCCCCACGGGCGGATACCGACCCCACGACGAAGCCTGGTTCCAGGACTACCGGCAGGCCGTTCATGACCGGCACCTGCGCGCCTTGGCGAGCACTGCCCCGCGTCCCAGCATCTCCCGGCTCACGGTCGAGGGTGCCGCGACGTTGGGCCCCCTGCATCTGTTGCCCGTTCTGTCCGAGGAGGGTCGCGCCGCCTTCGTGTCAGCTCTGCCCGCGTCGGACATATCACAGCACTGGCAGATGCAGTACGGGTCCACCGCCAATACGCGCAAGGCCGTCGTGTCCCCACTGCGCTGGGTGATCAACAAGCACGGACTCGTCAAGACCTCCATGGGCCTGACCCGTGTGCCCGAGGCCGTCGGCCCTCAGCTCAAGTCGTTTCGTTCCGTGCTCCCCGTCGCAGAGATCCCGGAGGAGACGGCCCGAAGGCTCGGCATGCCCACCACCGCCGACGAAGTGCCGCTCCGGCGTTGGAACAAGCTCCTGGACCTTCTGCTCGTGAGCGAGGACGACGCGTTCATCGGACGTGCGTACGCCCAGTTGCTCCGCGTCGGCTTCGAGTTCCCCGAAGGTGTGCCCACCCGCTGCCGCGTGGGCACCTCATGGGAGGGTCGTCCGGACAGCGAAATCGCTGTCGCGACCAACCCGGTGGAGTTCAAGGAACTCGTCAGAGAACGACTCCCCGCGCTCCTGGTCGCCGACAGGACGGACGCCGATGCCGCGAAGTCGATGATCGAGGACTGGGGCATGCTCAAGGTCTCGGACGTCATCAGCAGGGAGATCGAGCTCGTCAAGACCGGGCGGGCTTCGTCCCTCTTCGAAGAGTTCCCGACGGTCAAGGCTCGCCTGGGCCAGGCAGGTAGCAGTCACAAGATCCAGCGCTGCTCCGAGATCACGCAGGTGATCCGCACTCCCAGGGGCAGCGACCGCAAGCCGCTCCCCTTCGCGAAGAAGGGCCAGACCCTCCTCGTCCTGGATTCCCTGGACCGTCTGCAGGTCCTGCAGGCCGCCGACAAGGAGTTCAAGTGGGGCTTCGGCACGGCGGGTTGCAGCCAGGCCCTGGCACTCCAGGAGAAGCAGGAACACGACCAGACCCTTCAGGCTCGGCTGAGGGCCGTGCGGGAGGCCGAGAGCATCATCGACAAGATCGATCTGCTGATCGGTGAGGAGGCGCTGCGCGGTGAGCTTCCCTCCGGCCTCATGGAGAGCGAGATCCATGAGCAGGGCGCGGAACCGAGCTCACGACGCATCGCGGAGATGGCCTTCAACGCACACGGCGAGGCGATCCTCCGGGTGCATTCCCGGGACCTCGCGCTGGACTTCCCCACCCGTGCCCCTACGTCCTTCAGCGGGAGTTCGAAGGCACTGCGCTTCGTTACCGACCTAGGGTTTCCGGACTCTTTCGCCGGCGCCCAGGTGCCCTCGTTGGACCCCCGTTTGGAGGTTGACGGGCCCTCCGAGTTTCCCTCCTTGCACCCGTACCAGGAAGAACTGGCGCAGGCGCTGCTGAACCTCCTGAAGAATCCGATGCCCCAGCGCGGCATGCTCAGTTTGCCGACCGGGGCCGGTAAGACGCGTGTCACCGCGGAGGGCGTGATCCGGTGGATCCGTGATCGGGTGGACCTGCCCGGACCGATCCTGTGGATCGCCCAGACCGAGGAGTTGTGCGAGCAGGCCGTGCAGAGTTGGAAGTTCGTCTGGTCGAAGGTCGGCCCCGAACAGCCTCTGGTCATCAGCCGGCTGTGGTCCTCCAACGAAGCCACTCCGGTGGACGGTCGCCCGCACCTGGTCGTCGCAACCGATGCCAAGCTGGATCGCTGCATGGCGGAGGAGGACTACGCCTGGCTGCGGGAGACCGCCTCGCTCGTCATCATCGACGAGGCGCACACCGCGATGTCCAAGCGTTACACCGGTCTCCTCGAACAGCTCGACCTCACACACCGTCGTACCGGTCGGCACCTGATCGGACTCACCGCGACTCCGTACAAGAACAACACGGACCTGACCCGTCTCCTGGTGCAGCGGTTCGGCAACCGCCTCGACACCGGCGTGTTCGACGGCGACCTGGCCGTCGCCATCAACGAGCTGCAGCAGATCGGTGTCCTTGCCCAGGTGAAGCACCGGGAGCTGCCGGGTGCGGCCATAGCCCTGACGGCCGACGAGCGTGCACAGTCCGAGAAGTTCGCCACCCTGCCGAAGGGGGCCGAGCAACGGCTTGCCGAGGACCACGGACGCAGCCAACGCATCGTCGACGAGATCGCCGCCATGCCGTCGGACTGGCCGGTGCTGGTGTTCGCCACGTCCGTGGCACACGCCAAGCTGCTCGCCGCCAAGCTCGGTGACCGGGAGATCAAGGCGGCTGCGATCGACTCGACCACGCCCACCAACGAACGCCGGAAGCAGATCGACGACTTCCGCAAGGGCAAGATCCAGGTCCTGACGAACTACGGGGTGCTCACGCAGGGATTCGACGCGCCTGCCACCCGGGCCGTGGTCGTCGCCCGCCCGACCTACAGCCCGAACATCTATCAGCAGATGATCGGACGTGGGCTTCGTGGTCCGAAGAACGGTGGTAAGGAGAGCTGCCTGATCCTGAACGTGCGGGACAACATCACCAACTACGGCGAGAACCTCGCCTTCACCGAATTCGAGTATCTGTGGGACGGGAACCAGTGACCATCACCCCTCTCACCGAACACCGGCTCACCGTTGCACAGCAAGCCGTGGTCGACCAGCCCTGGGACGCACGGGTACTGGTCACCGCCGGAGCCGGGGCCGGCAAGACGCACACCCTCGTGCGCAGGCTCGACGTGTTGGTGGACCGCGAGGAACTGGAGGCCGGGGAGATCCTGGTGCTCAGTTTCTCCAGGGCCGCCGTACGCGAGCTCACCGAGCGCATCGAGCGGCACGCCGTCGCCGCCCAACGTATTCGCGTGCAGACCTTCGACTCCTGGGCCGCGGCCCTACTGAATCGGGCGTACCCGGATGTGGCCTGGGGCACGTACAGCTTCGACAAGCGCATCGAAGCGGCCACCGAGGCCATCGACAAGGGGGCGGTCGAAGCCGGCGCGTATACACCCGCGCATGTGGTCATCGACGAGGTGCAGGATCTGGTCGGCGTCCGTAGGGAAATGGTCGAGGCCCTCCTCGACCGGTTCCAGGAGAACAGCGGTTTCACCGTCGTGGGTGACTCGGCCCAGTCCGTATACGGGTTCCAGGTCTCCGACCCCGACCAGCGTGCCGCAGAGATCGACCGCTTCATGGACTGGGTGCGTGCCACCTTCGGTGAGGATCTTGTGGAGCTCCACCTGGGGGACAACTTCCGGGCGCGCAGCGACGCCGCGCGGATGGCGCTTCCCTACGGTTCCCAGTTGCAGCGGTTGCCCCGTGACAAGGACGGGGCGGCTGATGTGGCGGAGCGCATCCATGGTGACCTGCGCGCGCTGTTGCTGTCCGCACCGAATTTCGGCGACCTCACGGACGAGTACGTACAGGCGGCGCTGCGGGAATACCCGGACACGACCACCATCCTGTGCCGCGACAACGGTCAGGCGTTGACGTTGTCCGGCGTGCTGGCCGAGGCCGAGGTCCCGCACACACTGCAACACTCGGCGCGGGAGCGATCGGCGCCCGTCTGGATCAGCCAACTGCTCGCGTCGACCGAGGCGACCACGCTCGGTAGAGAGCGCTTCGACGAACTGCTCACCGATGTGCGGGGGCCGGCCGGCGCGACACCGGAAGCGTTGTGGCGGTCCCTGCGCAAGGTGGCCCGGGGCAGCGGCCGTGGCACCCTCGACGTCGTCGCCCTCCATCGAGCACTCGCCGAGGGCAGACTGCCCGACGAGCTCACGGCGTCGCAGCCTTCCTCGCTCGTGATCTCCACCGTGCACCGAGCCAAAGGTCTGGAGTTCGACCGGGTCCTGATCGTGGAACCCGGTGTGTTGAAGGAGCCGACTCAGGTCCGGAAGAAGAAGTACGACTACGATCCGGCGGCTGAAGCCCGACTCCTCTACGTGGCCATGACCCGTGCACGGGATGATCTGTATGTTTTGGACGCACCCAACTCGTGGCTCGTGCGCAAGGACAAAAGGATCGACCGCTGGTACCTGGGCGGTCGCAGCAACTGGGCGCGCAACGGCATCGAGCTGATCGGCTCGGACGTCTCCCATGAGCAGCCTCCGGGCACGGAGGAGATCCGACAGGACGCCACCGATGTCCGGCAGTACCTCCTCACGGAGGTCGGCGCGGGGGCCGAGGCGGAACTCGTCCTGTTGCACGGCATCCCCGTCGCCGCAGATCAGTCGCCCCCGTATGCGGTGGTGGTCGGCGGGCGACGGATCGCGGTGGTGTCGGAACGCTTCCGCTCCGATCTGCACCGGCTGCTGCGCCGCAACGCGCACTCCCTGGTCGAACGATGGCCACCGTTGATCACCGGCCTCAGGGTCGACTGTGTGGAAAGTGTCGCGGGCAGTCCCTCCGCCACCGAAGCCGCTGGGCTCGGCGCGCACGGTGCCTGGCTCGCACCCCGGCTTTGCGGTCTGGGGCGCTTCCACTGGGACCCGTACGCGGCAGCAGAGGAAGGAAACGAAGGATGAGCGGGTCGACTCACCAGGCACATTACGAGGTACGCGACGCGCTTCTGGGTTCCCTACGCCAAGACCTGCTCGGTCCGGTCGGAGGCCCGGACGAGGTGCTCACCGACGACGCGCCGATCACCATGTACCCGGTCGGTGTGCTCTTCCCTCGCTCGCGCCCGAGCGGGACCGACAGCCCGTCCCCGGGCCGTCCGACGGAGGAGGGCGAGCTGGAGTCCGAGCGTGACGGCCTGGACACCGTCGCCCTCGGAGCCCGTCAGGACGCCGAGGAAGGGCCTGGCGACCTTGGCGTCTCGTTGGCGAATGTCCGAATGCCGTCGTCCGTCGGTCTGACGTTCGCCGTGGATCCGAGTGTGTCCGCACGGATTCGTCTGTCCGTGAGCGCCGCTGTCTACACTCCCGAGGACGCCGAGGGCAAGCCGGTGTCGGCGAAGCGGACGGAGGCACGCAGCACGAAAGCGCAGCGGGAGCACTGGCGGCGTTCAGCCCTGCGGATCGACCCGGTCGACGTGGACGTCACCCGCTCGGGCATGTTGCATCCCGTCGTGCTGCATCCGGGCCTGCAGTTGCGCGTCCTGGTCCGCCCGCGGTCGGAGGTGGACGGGACCGTGACGGTGACGGCCACGGTCGTCAACGACCTGGAGGTCGGACAGTACGACCTCCGGGACGCGCACTGCTTCTACCAACCGGAACTGGTTGTCACCGCCGAGGACGGCAGGGCTCCGGTGTTCGTGGTACGACCGGCAACCTCGCGGGCGATCGACCCGGAACAAGCACTGAGCCGGCTCCTCTACCGACACGTACCGAGCTTCGCCATAGGGCATGGCTGCGCGGCCCAGTGGGACTGGACGCCTCCTCCGGTGGGATCCGCCTCGGTCGACCGTCCGGCCGTCACCGCTCTCCGCACCGAGTTCATCCCCTCCCACGAGGTATTGCTGACCGACTCGAACCCCGGGATCGACGACGGTGCTCTGGCCATGCACCGGCTCGGTACCGACCCGACCGACGAAGTGGTGTCCGCCCTCCGTGATCTGCTGACCGGATACGAACTGTGGATCGAAGGACAGGAAGACCAAGCACGCCTCTTGCGCGGCACGGAGCACGGCCGGGCCGCGGCTGATCAGGTCCGGCTCTGTCGCCGAGCCCTGGGTCGGATGCGTGAGGGCGTCGCCCTTCTGGAGGACGCAGAACGGCCGGAGGTTCTGCGTGCGTTCCGGCTGGCGAACCTGGCCATGGCCGAACAACGGGCGCGCACCGTGTGGATCAGGAGAGGAAGGTCAGGTGAGCCGGACGACCGGGCCGGACGCTGGCGCCCCTTCCAGATCTCCTTCATGCTGCTGTGTCTGGCCGGAATCGTCACCCCGAGCCACGACGACCGTGAGGTGTCCGACCTCCTGTGGTTCCCTACCGGCGGTGGCAAGACGGAGGCATACCTCGGACTGATCGCTTTCACCACTTTCCTGAGGCGCCTGCGGGACGGTGAGAAGGGGGCCGGCGTGACCGTACTCATGCGGTACACCCTCCGGCTGCTCACCCTCCAACAGTTCGAGCGCGCCACGGCGCTGATCTGCGCCATGGAGAAGCAGCGGCGCGCCGACCCGACGGCCCTCGGTGGGGAGGAGATCTCCATCGGCATGTGGGTGGGGCGTTCGGCCACACCCAACACCCTCGCAGTCGCCAACGGCCGGCTGGCCGATCTTGTACGTAACGAGAGCTTGCAGCTCCAGACCGAGAATCCGGTCCAGCTGCGGAACTGCCCTTGGTGCGGCGAGCCGCTGCGACCTCGGGACTATGCGGTCGACGACGACGCGGTGCGCATGACGGTCCGATGCCCGTCCGGAGACTGTGACTTCCACAGTGGCTTGCCCGTACATCTCATCGACGAAGCCGTGTACGCCCACCGTCCGACCTTGGTCATCGCGACGGTCGACAAGTTCGCCTCGATGCCGTGGCGGCCCGCGTCGGCCGCCCTGTTCAATCGGGACGTGGACGGAGTCCGACCTCCCGAGCTCATCGTCCAGGACGAACTCCACCTGATCTCAGGTCCTCTCGGCACGTTGACCGGGCTGTACGAGACAGCTGTGGACACTCTGGCCTGCCGTCCGAAGGTCATTGCGTCCACCGCGACCATCCGACGCGCCGATGAGCAGGGCGCTCACCTGTTCGCCCGCTCGGTGGAGCAGTTCCCTCCCGGCGGCCTGGACGCCCGGGATTCCTGGTTCTCCGTCGAAACGCCGCGTGAGCGCAAAGCGGCCCGCCGCTACGTCGGACTGCTCACGTCCAGCACCAGTCAGGCAACCTTGTTGATCAGGGTGTACGCGGTTCTGCTCCATCGAGCACACACCTACGACGCCGCGCCCGAGGTGAAGGACGCCTACTGGACTCTGGTCGGCTACTTCAACAGTCTGCGACTGCTCTCCGCTGCGGAACTTCAGGTCCTGGACGATGTGCAGGAGCGACTGGGCCACCTGGCCCTACGGGACGGGGTCAAGGTGCGCCGCGCGGACGCGCTCACCGAGTTGAGCAGCCGGGCGGATTCGAGTGACATCTCACGTCGGCTCAAGCAGGTGGAGCGGCAACTCCCGATGCCGGACGTGCTGGACGTGTTGCTCGCGACCAACATGATCTCCGTGGGTGTCGATGTGGACCGACTGGGTCTGATGGCGGTGATGGGGCAGCCCCAGACCACCGCCGAATACATCCAGGCGACGAGCCGCGTCGGCCGGCAACACCCCGGCCTCGTTGCGATCATGCTGAACTCCGCTCGCTCACGGGACCGGTCCCACTACGAGGACTTCCAGAACTTCCACTCAGCCCTGTACCGCGAGGTGGAGTCCACCAGCGTGACTCCGTTCTCTGCTCGCGCTCGCGATCGAGGACTGCATGCCGTCGTGGTGGCCCTGGCCCGGTTGATGCTGCCTGCCGCACGGGCCAACGAGTCAGCAGCCCTGGTCGATGACTTCGTCACCGACCTGCGCGAGAAGGTCGGTAAGGCGCTGCTCGACCGCGTGGCGCAGGTCGAGCCCGCCGAATTCCGGGCGACCACCGCGGCCTTCGAAGAGTTCGTCGTCTGGTGGCAACAGGAGGCGCGCGAACGTCCGAACCTCGTGTACGAAGCCTCACGTGGTTCTCGCGGCCCCGCACTGTTGGCCAATTACGACGACGAGTCGACCGACGCGTCGCCGTGGAAGACACTCTGGAGTCTGCGCGACGTAGACGCCTCGTCCACCTTCTTCGAGGAGCGCTGACCCATGGGTCCAGTCCCGCCCCGCACCCGCCGCCGCGGTCTGCCGTCGACTCCGGCACGTACCGTCCGAAAGCTCGGGGAGATCCGCCGCGCCCAGCTCATCACGACCTACGGCGTTGGCGCCATGATCGCGGTGGAGAACGAGTCCTTCCTCATCCGCGGTATCGACTCGTGGGATGTGTCCGACGCTCCCTCCATCTCGGAGCCCCGACTGGCCAGACAACTCGGTGTGTCCACCTTCCGGATGCCACCGGCCCCTGAACCCGGGCGAGCTCGGGACGGAGTGAGGGCCGTGCGCTTCCCGGAGATGTACTCCTGTCCTCAGTGCCACCAGCTCCAGTACTTCCGGAAGTTCAACTCGCCGGCCGGACGCGCCGAGTGCTCGACCTGTCAGGAGAGGCTGGTCCCGTCCCGCTTCGTCATCGCGTGCGAGCGCGGTCATCTGGAGGACTTCCCGTACTGGAAGTGGGTTCACCGGGGTAGCCGGACGGAAGCCGGATCCTGCGGCGGTCGACTGACCTTCCGGGCCGATGGCTCCACCGCATCGCTGCGTTCCGTGTTGATCGGTTGCAGCTGCGGGGTTCAGGAGGTCTCCCTCGAAGGTTCGTTCCGACGGCAGGCCCTGCGGGAACTGGGTATTCGGTGCGGTGGTCGCCGCCCGTGGCTCAAGGACGCGCCCGCCGAGGACTGCCAGGAGCCGCCGCGCACCCTTCAGCGTGGTTCGTCCTCGGTGTGGTTCCCGGTCATGTACTCGGCGTTGTCCATACCTCCGTGGAGCCAGGGCATCGCCAAGCTGGTCGCGCCGTACTACGACGTCTTCCGGAACGAGAGCTCCGCCGCCATCGAGACGTTCGTGCGCATGCAGAAGCTTCTCCGGCATCATCCGAACTACACCGCGGCCGATGTGGTGGCCGAGGTGGAACGTAGACGTGCGGCCGAGGTGTCGACGGCCGAACCGGCCGCCGAGGCCACCAGCATTGAGCCACCCCGCAATTACCGGCGGGAGATCTACGAGGGTGAATACCGAAGCCTGTGCAAGCCCCACGTCGAGGACGCCGAGGTGGAACAGGATTTCGTGTGCGAGCCGCCCGCCGCCCCGATCGACGCGCTGCGATCCCCCTGGGGGCTGACTCAGGTCATGCTGGTCAAGCGACTGCGGGAAGTGCGGGTGCTGCAATCGTTCCGGCGGGTGGAGGAGCCCAGTGCCGCGGACTCCCCCCTGCGCGAGGCCGCGATCTCACTCGCCGAGCCGAGTTGGCTGCCGGCCTTCGAGGTGAGCGGTGAGGGTGTCTTCGTCCGTCTCGACCCGGAGCGGCTCAATGCATGGGAACAGGAACGGCATCAGATCGCTCGGGCCGAACTGATCCGCGCGAATCACGAGAGGTTGTTGTCCGCCCGCGCAGGTGATTCGGGAAAACCGCTGCCGCCTTCGCCGGCGACGCCTCGCTTCCTCCTTCTCCACGCCCTCGCCCACATCCTGATCAACGAATGGAGCCTCGACGGCGGTTACCCGGCCGCTTCCCTCCGCGAGCGGATCTACGGCGAGAAGGACATGGCGGGGGTGCTCATCTACACCGCTACCAGCGACTCCGCCGGCAGTCTCGGAGGCGTCGTAGCCCAGGGCGAACCTGACCGCTTGGAAGCATCCCTCCGGTCCGCCCTGCAGAGAGCGAGTTGGTGCTCGAACGACCCCCTGTGCATGGAGGCAGGGGCGAGCGGAGCGGACAGCCTGAACTTGGCTGCCTGCCATGCCTGCCTGCTGCTCCCCGAGACGAGTTGCGAGAACAACAACATCCTGCTTGACCGCGCAGCTCTGATCGGAACACCGGACGGTGGAATACCGGGATTCTTCAGGCTGTGACGCCCAACGGTCGACGGTCGGGTGCACACACCGACCGTCGGATCGGGTCGCGCGGCCTACTGACTTCCGGGGCCCCGTCCCGCACCCGGCGTCACCGACGGGGTCGTGACCGGATCGCTGCCCGTCTGTTCAGACGGGCGCATCCGCCGCCAACGCCGTAAAAGCCGCCCAGGCGCAGGGGGAAACCGTCAGCGCGTGTCTCTGAGTGTTCTTGGAGTCGCGGACCAGTACGGCCTCGTGACAAACGGCGACCTCGACGCAGTTGCCACCGCCGCCACCGCTGTAGCTGCTCTTGAACCAAGCTGGTTCGGTAGTGCTCATAGCGCTCCTCGCATCTGCTCCAGCAGACTCGCGGTGGCTTGATGACTCAGAGCCTGCGAGCGCATCTTGCCATAGCGCTGAAGCATCGCGCTCGCGGCTTTCGGGTCGCTGATCAGCATGCTGCTGTCGTGCGCTTCGACGTATCCCACCCATCGGTGCTCCGCCGTCTCTGCCAGGGAGAGCGGGCCTTCGAAGCCTGAGTGATCCTCCTGGACCAGTGGCATCGCCTGGATCTCGACGTTTCGCAGGCGTCCGGCTACGAGTAGGTGGTCGATGAGGGCCCGTGTCACCTCGACGCCTGCCATGCGACGTTCCAGCAGCGCCTGTTCGATGATGAAACTGAATGTCGTGTTGGGCCGTTCCGACAGGAGACGCTGTCGCTCCAGCCGGGCCGTGACTTGATACTCGAATTGCTCCTCCGCGAGGGGAGGCAGGCGGCGGTCGAAGAGAGCACGGATATACGACTCCGGTTGCAGCAGGCCGGGAATCACACTTGATTCGTATGCGAAGAGCGAGACCGCTTCCTCCTCGATCCCCGCCCACTGCATGAACCACGACGCCAGCCCCACCTTTCGCGTCAGGCTCCTGGCCGCCGCCGACAGTACGCGGGCCGCCGTCGCTCCGAGTACGTCCTCCGAGCGGTCCAGCAGGTCCTTCGGCGGGAATCGCTTGCCCTGCTCGATCTTGGCGATGTAAGCCGCCGAGTACTGCACCAGGGGCGCGAACTGCTCCTGCGTCAGGCCGGCTTCGTCCCGCAGGGCCTTCAGTACCGCCCCGAACGTCTTGAGGCTGTCCGACAGCTCCGGCTCACCGCAGTGCCCGCCGCTCCTGTCCCCGTCCGTAGCCATCCGCGGCCGCCTTTCCCTGTGCCAGGCCCTGTCGCGGGGCCCGCCCCTGTCGTACCGTGCGTCGTCCGGGCTGCACCACCGCCTGACCCTGGTCGATGGTCACGTACTGTGACACGTACGGTCCAGCGCGTCAGCCAGTACAAGCCGATCTGTATCGGTGCCGTGCCTGCCGCCCGGTCCGCGCCGCCGTCAGGCTGGCCGCATGTCAGCCCCCCACACCCGAACCGCCGCCCTGGCGGGCGTGTTCGTCCAGCGCTTCTCCGCCACACGTCGCGGGGCGCGTCTCGCCCGCCTGCTCACGGCCCTCCAACTCGTCGAGTGGGGACACCCGCGCGGTACGGACCACCACGACACGGTCACCGTCGTCGTCGCGGAACTCGCCGCGAACGCCGTGCTGCACGGCCGCGTGCCCGGCCGGGACTTCGCCCTGGTGCTCACACACGACGACGGCCGGGGCGTCATTCGTGTCGAGGTGTCCGACACCCACCCCGCCCGCCCCGCCCGCGCCGCGCCGGGTCCCGCCGAGGACCACGGGCACGGCCTCGTCCTCGTGGACGCGCTCGCCCTCCGATGGGGTGTCCAGGACCGCGTGGGACCGGGCAAGACCGTCTGGGCGGAGTGCTCGGTGCCCACCTCTCCCGGGACGTGCGAGATCCTGCGCGCCGCGGAACCGAGCGGATCGCGCCGCCACCCCGCACGGTGAGTACGGCGCCCACGGCCGCAGGGAGGGCCCCGGTGCGCGTCCCGCGCCCTGGCCACATCCCGTCATCCGCTCCTGCCTCGTCACTCCACTCACCCCGTCCCCGGTGCGCGGGGCAGACGTCACGCGCGGTGAGGCCGGCTCCGCACCGCCGATCACGGTCGTGGTGCGGGGCGATAGCCTCGACGTCCATGAGCACCTTGCAGACCATCAGCGACGTGTCCGTGTGGGTGTGCGCCTCCGAGGGTGGGGTGATCAGCAGCGAGCAGGATGCCCTCGACCTCGTGGGCAACGCCTCCTATCAGGGCGCCCAGTGGGTGGTCGTCCCCGTCGAGCGGCTCGACGACGCCTTCTTCGAGCTGCGTACGCGCGTCGCCGGCGACATCGTGCAGAAGTTCGTCAACTACCGCATGGGGCTCGTGGTGCTCGGCGACATCTCCGCCCACACGGCGAGGAGTTCGGCACTCCGGGACTTCGTCCGTGAATGCAACCGCGGGCGTCAGACGTGGTTCCTCCCCGACGTCGAGGAGATGCAGGCGCGCTTGAAGGGTTAGGACACCGGCCGGTTTCGGTCCGGCCTCCTGGCGGATGGACGGGTTGGCCCCCCGACCTGGACGGGTTCAGCGCAGGGTCAGCGCCTCTTCGAGGACCGCGCTGAGCGGCGTGGCACCACGTCCGAGCAGCTCCTCCAACGCCGGTCCGGTGGTGGCGAACTCGCCCCGCCGGGATGCGTGGAACATGCCGATCAGCATCTGCGCCTGGGCCGCGGGGACACCGTGCTCGATCAGGCCGGCCACCCACTCGTCGTCGTCGGTGACCACGCGGCGGACGGTGCGTCCGGTGAGTCGGGTGAGGATGCCGGCGACGTCGTCCAGGTCCAGCGCGTCCGGTGCGGTCAGCGGCGGGGTCGCACCGTCGTAGCGGCCTTCGTCCGCGAGGAGGACCGCCGCGGCTTCGGCGAGGTCGGCGTGGGAGGTCCACGACACGGGGCCGTCGGCCGGTGCGACGAGTTCGCCGGTTTCGAGCGCCCGGCCGAGGAGGAGCGGGACCGTGCTCGCGTAGAACCCGTTGCGCAGCGCGGTGAACGGTGTCCGGGCCTCGCTCAGGTACTGCTCCGTGGCGGCGTGGTCGGGCATGGGCGCGAAGAGGGAGTCCGCCCGGGCGCCCTGGTGGCTGGTGTAGAGGATGCGCCCGGCCCCCGCGGCACGGGCGGCGTCGACCGCGGCGGCGTGCTGGGCGACCGCCGCCTCCCCGGTGTCGTTCGCCGACACGACGAGTACCTGCCTGGCGCCTTCGAACGCGTCCTTGAGGGTGTCCGGGTCCGAGAAGTCACCTCGCCGCACGCGGACGCCGCGCGCGGCGAGGCCGGCGGCGCGATCCGTGTCGCGAACGCTGACGGCCACCGCCTCGGCGGGCACCCGCTCGAGCAGGTACCGGACGATCTTGGAGCCGAGTTGGCCGGTTGCACCGGTGACGACGATCATGTCGCACCCTCCTGTTACCGCTGGAATCACGTGGGCACCATCAACGATAACACTGACATCATTCTTCTGTTAGCGGCGTTACGGGGAGGGTGGGCGGAGCCGTACGCCCTCGCGCGAAGGGGCGGCTCGGTAGCCCCTGAGCCGCCTGGACGGATGATGGCGCGGCATCCGAGGACGCCGCGCCATCACCTGTGACCACCGGCCGCCCGGCCCGCCGACCGGACAACCGTTCAGCTCATCGGCCGATCACCGATCAGTCGATCAGCGGATCAGCCGTTGAACACTCAGCCGTTCCACCGCTCAACCGCTCACGGTGATGTTGGAGTTGCCACTGCTCTGGTAACCCTCGGTGGCGAGCATCATGTAGTAGTTGAAGCTGCCCATCGGCATCCCGGCGCGGGACCAGGCGTCGAAGTGGTTGCCGGTCGTGATGGTGCCCCCGGTCCTCCTCTGCTGCCGCACGCTCCAGTACTGGTTGAACGTCTTCGTGCCCTCGACGGACGGGGCGTTGTACCGCGTCGTCTGATAGATGTCGTACGTACCGCCGTCGCTGGTGACGGTGCCCTTGTAGGTGCCCGTGGGCCGGTAGGTGCCCCAGTTGTCGACGATGTAGTACTCGACGAGCGGGTTCGCGGTCCATCCGTAGAGGGTGAGGTAGCCGTTCCCGGACGGGTTGAAGCTCCCGGAGTACCGGACCGTCCGGCGACCGCCGTTGGCCCAGCCCTTGCCGCAGACGAAGTTCCCGCAGTTGGTCCACGAGGTGCGGTAGTTGCCCCCGGAGCCCAGGGTCATGGAGACCGAGCCGCCACCGTCCGTCCAGAACGAGTAGTAGAAGCCGCCGTTGTTGCCGGTCTGGTTCGTGGTGATCGTCGTGTCCGCGTGTGCGGTGCCCGGCAGGAGCAGCCCGGCCGTGGCACCCAGCGCCAGGGATCCGGCGCCGCCGATGAAGCTTCTGCGGCTCGTCGAGCGGGGGGCTTCGTCCTTGTGCATGCTTCCTCCTGGTGAGAACCGGCGGAGGCCAGGCAGCGGGGTACGACCCGGCCGACCTGCGCGTCAGGTCGCGGGACCGCACCGGGCCGGCGTCGGTAGGGCTGGCTGTCGGTTGCCGATGATGCTGGAGTAGCCCTATGGGGCTGTCAATACTTTCGACATCCGAACCGAAAAGATCGCCCATCGCGTGAGCTGCCTTGCCTCATATAAAGGCAGTTCAGAGTGGGTGTCACCCATCGATGCGAAGGAGCAGCAACCGGAACACTGGGTTCGGTGCCATTGACACCGCCCTTTCAAGCCGAAAAATTGCGGAACTCGTGCCGATCGAAGCCGAAGTCCGCCATGGAGCACCGCTCGCACCACTCCGGTCGGCTCGACAGCGGGCAGCGCGGCATGGAAGACGGAGAGGGCGACCCGAGCACCCCACTTCATCCGGAGCTCGCAGCTCGGACTCGCAATTGGGGCTCGGAGTTCGGGACTCCGGGCTCGGACTCGCCGCTCGGGAATCGGAGTTCGGGACTCCGGGCTCGGACTCGCCGCTCGAGACTCGCTGCGGGCCTCGAAGCCCGGGTCCCGAGTGCCGAAGCCCAGGTTCCGAGTGCCGAAGCCCGGGTTCCGAGTCCCGGCGCTCGCCCGCCGTCAACCCTCAGAACAGCAACCCCACCCTTTGGGGTCAGGTTCGCGGCGCTTCCGCCCGACGCCCGAGCTTCGGGCTTCGGGCTTCGGGCACCGAGACCCGGGATGCGAGATTCGAGCGATGCTTTCAACCGGGGGGCACAAGAAGGGGGTTCGGGGAACCCTCCCCACCTCCCCCACCCGTCACGGCCAGCAAGTATGACTAATTGTGATCAGCTTGCGGCGGAGCGTGGCGACTGCTTACGGTGCGCGAACCGAACGACCCCGACGCGGTGTTAGAAGCACCGGGCCGGGGTCTCACCTCAAGATCCGAAGCAAGGACGATCTCGTGGCTGCCAGGAACATTAGCCCCGCCCCGCTCGGGCCCGCACCCTCCCGCCCGTACCCGATGGCGAAGGCCGGTTACGGCAAGCGCTCCATGCCGGACCAGGTGCCCCGCCGGGCGGATGACTTCACGCTGCTTCCCGTGCGGGAGCGGTACGTCGCCGGGTTCATCGACCACCTCCCCGACGGCGCGGCCATGGACGTCAAGAGCCTGGCCAGGCAACTGCCCCTGTACGGCCAGCAGGCGGTCGGATCGGCTCTCAAAGCCCTTGCCGCAGCCGGGTACCTGCGTCGGGTGCGCTGCCTCGTCGGTGAGCCCGGCCAGGTCCGCTGGGTCTCCCGCACCTTCTGGACCCGCACGGCCCGCGACAACGAGTGGTGGGCCGCCGCGGAGACCGTGCGCCGGACTGCCACCGCGACCCCGACCGCCTCCCCGGTGCCCCCTCCGGCGGCCTCTGGAGCGGCAGCGTCCGCAGCCCACGGGGTCCCAGGAGCCGACGGGCCGGAGCCGGAGCCGGTGCACGGACCGGTTCCCGTGCCCGAGCCGGGGCCCCCGCACGAGCCGGTCCCCGTACGCCACCCGGAGCCCCCGACCACGGGTGCAGCCGCGCACGCACCCGTAGGCGCACCCGCAACCACGCACGTACCTGCAGCCCCACCCGCACCCGCAACCACGCACGTACCCGCAGCCCCACCCGCGCCCGCTCCCGCGCCCCCACCCGCCGTCCCCCAGCAGCGCACCACCGACCGCCCCCCGGCCCACCCACCGGCACCGGCATCGGCAGCCGCACCCGCACCGGCCTCGGCACCCGCACCGCCCACACCGCCCGCACCCGCTCACGGACCTGCCACGGCCGGCCCCTCACCCGCCTACCTCGCACTGGCGATGCTCGGCCGCGCCGACTCCCGCCTCACCCTGTCCGCCGCCGACTGCGCGGCCTTGGAGGCGCGGGCCGGGGAGTGGCTCGCACGCGGGGTGAGCACCGATTACCTCACCCAGGCCCTCACCGCCGGACTCCCCGCGCAGGTCGACTCCCCGGTCGGTTTCCTCCGCCGCCGCCTGGACACCAAGATCCCGCCGCACGTGCCCGCGGTGCGGCCGTCACCCCCGGCGGCGGGCGCCCCCGTCCACCGGGTGATGCTGGAGTGCGTCAGGTGCGGTGTGCCCGGCCGCTCCGAGGCGCTCCCCGACGGCCTCTGCCGCCCCTGCCGCCGCCCGGAAGCGGACGCGCCCACGGCCCCCGGCGCAGGGGAAGGGCCGGTCGGCCTGCCCGCCGAGCGTGACGTCCGCGCCTACGTCGCCGAACTCCGCGAGCTGCTCAAAGCGCCCTGACCGGACGGCCCGGCGCCTCGCGTTCCGTGGGACCGGCCCCGCCCGCCCCGGCGGTCACGCGGCCGGTGCGACCGGCTCCCCGAGGTGCCGGGCCGCGACACGCCACGCGTCGGTGACGGCCCGGTGCGCGATCGCGCTCGCCGACGCGACCTCCGGCGGCAGCCGCTCCGGCGCGCCCACGTG
>NZ_JBEXWB010000024.1:0-40174 GCF_040629645.1 Streptomyces sp. NPDC005899
CCGGAGGGTAGGGGTCGCCCGAGCTACGCGGGCGGCACCTGCCCGCAGCGGCAGGCGAAGCGAACGCGACCACGCGCAGGCGGCACGGCGTCTCCGGCCGGCCCCGCGGCCGGGTCGAGACGTGGCGCCGGGCCCGGCTTCTCCGTGTGCGGGCCGTCCGAATCGGGCCGATCCCTGAACGTGACCGAATCTCCCCCAGGATGTGACCTGCGTCCCGGGGGAGAGCTGTTTCCCCTGGTCACACCGGGAACAGTACTGCACACCAGGCACAAAGACCTGTCCGTTTCGTGACGTAATGCACTGACAGCAGGCATGGGTGCAGGACAAGCTGATGTAAGAAGTCGGGGGGGTGTCGATTGAAACCGGGAGTATGTCAGTGAGCGCCATGTCGTTTGCCCTGTTGCTGACCACCGCCGCTGCCACGGCCGTCGGCGCCGCCGCTCTGCACGCCGCTCACGGGCTGCGCAGGCAGGTCACGGCGCTGCGTACCGAGCTGGCGGAGGGGCGGGACCGCCGTGTCGCCGTCCCCGAGCAGCAGAACCGGGACTCCGCCACCACGGCCGGGGAGATACGCACGGCAGTCGCCGAGGCGCTCGCCGAGGAGCGGGAGCGCGAACTCGCCGAGGCCCGCGCCTTCTGGGCCGCGCAGGAGGCACGCGACGCCGCCGACGCCCCGTCCCTGCTCGGCGGCATCGCCGGTCTCGGTGACGACAGCCCGTTCTTCATGCCCCGGCAGGCCGACTTCGCGGGCCTGGAGGCGATGGACCTCGAAGCGGCCGAGGCCTTCGAGGAACTGGTGGACCTGACCGACCTGCCCGAGGTCGCCGAGGTCACCGAGTTCGCGGAGGACTCCCCCGAGCTGGCCGCGGCCCGTCGCCGCCACCCGTCACACCCGGACTTCGTCCCCGCGCAGACACCGGTCGTCACCGACCATGAGCGTACCGTGAATCGGCTGGAGCGGCTGGCCGAAGCCGCGACGGAGCTCACGGACGTGCGCCCGGGCCCGCTCGGCACCCTGGACGTGTACGTCTTCGCCGACGGCACCACGCTCTGTATGACGCCCGGTCACCGCGAGACGGCCGAGCGGCTCGCCGCGTCGCTGCGCGCGGGCGAGCAGCCCGTGCTGCTGGGCGGCTCGGGAGTCTCCGGCGCCTACGCCCTCACGTTCTCGTGCGGCGAGGAGAACGTCTACATCCTCGCGGACCGCGTCATCGCATCGTTCTGAGCCCCCCGGCGGCCCGGGCGGGGCACCGCCCGGCGCTCACCGGGCGGTCAGCGGTTCTCCGAGTCGAACGCGCGCCCCGCCGCCTCCTCGACACAGCGCACGGCCTCGTCCAGTTCCTGGGGCGAGGCCGTTTCCAGTGCAACGGCCAGGTCGCGGCCGGCGACGGCGAGCTGGTCACCGACGGCGAATATCCCCACGTCGGGCATGATGCGCGGTTCCCGCTCCGGCGCCTCGGCCCGCTGGGCCCGCGCGGACAGCTCCCTGGCCACCGCCAGGGCCTCGGCGGCCGTCCCCCGCTGCAGCCTGCTCTGCGGGGCGCTGCGCAGACGGTCGGCGAATCGGTCCACGGCGGTGATCAGAGGCGTCGTATCGAGCACGCAGTGACCCTACGCGCCCCCGTCGGACGGTTGCCAACGGACCGCCCCTCGGGCACGGTGTCGGGAAGGCGACAGCAACGCGCACCGCGTCGGAGGCGCCGATGTCCCAAGTCTTCTCCGAAGAGACCCATCGCAACCTGCTCTCCCGGATCCCCGACCGGACCGGTCGCGCGGTCGCCGACCGGCTCCGCACGGTCGAGGAGGGCCCCTCCCTCCTCCGTTTCGAGGAGAAGGTCAGCTGGCTGCGGGGAGAACACGACCTCACGTACGGCCACGCCAAGGCGATCATCCACGAGTACGACCTGAGGCGGGCGGCGCGGAAGCTGCTCTGAGCGCCCCGTCCGGCCCGGTGTTCCGGCCGCACGACGGAACGGCCCGCAGGCTGTGCCTGCGGGCCGTTCCGTGCGCGGTGTCCCTGCGGGGTCAGTCGTCCCCGTTGAGGATGGAGAGCAGGCGCAGCATCTCCAGGTAGATCCAGACGAGGGTCAGGGTCAGGCCGAACGCGGCCAGCCAGGACTCCTCACGCGGGGCGCCGTAGTTGATGCCGTCCTCGACCTGCTTGAAGTCGAGGGCCAGGAAGCAGGCGCCGAGGATGATGCCGATGACGCCGAAGAGGATGCCGAGGCCGCCGCTGCGGAAGCCCAGGCCGTCACCGCCGCCGAACACGCTGAACAGCAGGTTGACCATCATCAGGAGCACGAAGCCCATGGCGGCGGCCATCACGAAGCCGTAGAAGCGCCGGGTGACGCGGATCCAGCGCATCTTGTACGCGATGAGGACGCCGGCGAAGACACACATGGTGCCCATCACGGCCTGCATCACCGTGCCGGGGCTGATGTAGGTGCTGACCGCGCTGGAGATCACTCCGAGGAAGACGCCCTCGAAGGCCGCGTACGCGAGGATCAGCGCCGGGGACGCCTTGCGCTTGAACGACTGGACCATCGCCAGGACGAAGGCCACCAGGGCGGCGCCGATTCCGATGCCGTAGGACTTGCCGAGGTTGGCCTCGTCGACCGGCAGCAGGGCCCAGGAGAGCGCGGCGGTGAGCACGACCGTGCCCAGCGTCATCGCCGTTCGGGTGACGACGTCGTCGATCGTCATGACGTCGGCGCGCGCCGGCGCCTGCGGGGCGCCGTACGGGGTGTCCTGCTGTGCGTAGGGGTTGGTGGCGTACGGGTTGGCTGCGGTGCCCTGCGCGTACGGGTTGGCGCCCGCCGCCGGTGCCCCGGCCTGCGGCGCCGCGTTGAAGCCCGCGTAGCCGTTGTCGCGGCTGAACCCCCGTCGCGAGAAGACCGGGTTGCTGCTCCTCATCTCACTCCTCCATGGCCACCCTGCGTGGCCTTGACACAAGAGTAATGGGTAGGCAAAACAATAGGCCCAGTACCGGAGGAGGATCTTTCGGAGAAGTTGACCGCTGAATCACAGTGGGTCCGCCCGGGCCCCACCGGCTGTGCGGTGGTGCCCGGAGCCGGACTCGAACCGGCACGCCCCCGAGGAGGCAGCGAGGTTTAAGCTCGCCGTGTCTGCATTCCACCACCCGGGCGTGGGCGCGTGACTCCGCGTTGGCACAAGACCCTATCGGGGGGCGTCCCTCGAACAGCTGAAGATCCGCTCGATGTTGTCTTATTTTATTGAGTTCCTGAGGGGTCGTCAGACGTGTCGCCGACGTCAGCCCGTGCCCGGGCGGGCCTAGGGGGAGGAACCCCGACAAACGGGAATGACGGAAACTCGCCGCACTCGCATGGGTCAATCGCCATGGGCACGCCACCGTTCGCCACGGCTGCGCCACCTCACCCGCCGGCGACGTCGTTGACGCAGCGCAGGACCGGCCGGTTTCCGAGCGCCTCCGGGTCCTTCAGGACCGCTCCCGTGACGTGGAACACCGCGCTCTCGCCGGGCAGCAGCGTGACGAGCATGTCGTCCACCTCCGCCGCCGGATCCAGGCGGTCGGGGAAGATCGCGAGGTCGCGCAGAAGGGTGTGGGCGGTCACCGTCACCCGGTATCCGATGCCCGACTCGTCACCCTGGGTGACGGACACGTCGTAGCGGGCCGGCGGCAGCTCGACGCGGGTGTCCTCCTCGTAGAACTCGACCGTGCGCAGCTCGCCCAGCTCCGCCACGAGCACCTCGCGCCGTCCGTCCCGCGGCCGGGCGACCGGCGGCGGCAGCGGGACGCGGCCGACCCCGCGCGCGGCCGTGGCCACCGCGGTCACCTCCTCGGCCAGCACCGTCCCGTCCAGACCTCGCCGGGTGAGCCGCAGGGCGCCCTCCCAGGGGCGGCCCGAGTCGTTGACCAGGTGCAGGACACCGTCCCGTACCGTCATCAGCCGGTCGGCGTACACCGCGCGCAGGGCGTACCAGAGCGGCTTGCGGCGGCCGTCTCCGTCCACGGCGGCCCAGGACACGACAGGCCAGCAGTCGTTGAGCTGCCAGACGATCGCGCCCATGCAGTACGGGGTGTGCGAGCGGAAGTGGCGGACGCCGAAGGCGACGGCGCGGGCCTGGTTCAACTGGGTGAGCCAGTGCCAGTCGTCGAAGGAGGAGGCCCCGGCCCCGGGCTGCGGGAGGTGGTCGCCCAAGCCGCGCAGCAGCTTGGCGTCCCCGTCCTGCGCCTTCTGGTGATGGGCGAGCAGCGGATCCCCGGGGTCGAGCGGGCCGCTGACGGCGCGGCGCAGGGTGGCGTACGCGGGCGGCCCCTGGAAGCCGAACTCGGCGACGAAGCGGTGGGCGGTGTCCGCGTAGTGGCGGTAGTCCACCCTGTTCCACACGTCCCAGAGGTGGACCGTGCCCCGGGCGGGGTCCTGCGGGGGCAGCTCCGGGGAGCCGGAGTAGGGCGAGCCCGGCCAGTACGGGCGGGTGGGGTCGATCTCGGCGCACAGGGCGGGCAGCAGCCCGTGGTAGTAGCCGTGGCCCCAGGTCCGGCCCGCCAGCTTCTCCTGCCAGCCCCAGTCCGCGTGGCCCTCCAGGTTCTCGTTGTTGCCGCACCACAGGACCAGCGAGGGGTGCGGCGCGAGCCGGACGAGGTTCTCGCGGACCTCGGCGGCCACCTCGTCGTACAGCGGCTGCTCCTCCGGGTAGGCGGCGCAGGCGAAGGGGAAGTCCTGCCAGACCAGCAGCCCCTTCTCGTCGCAGAGCTCGTAGAAGTCGTCGCTCTCGTAGAGGCCGCCGCCCCAGACGCGGATCAGGTCGACGTTCGCGGCGAGCGCCTGGTCGAGGCGGTCGGAGATCCGCTGCCGCGTGAGGCGGGCGGGGAAGCAGTCGTCGGGGATCCAGTTGACGCCGCGCACGAAGACGGGCTCGTCGTTGACGCAGACGCGGAAAGCCTCGCGCTCCAGGGTGACGGACCGGAAGCCGGTCCTGCCGTTCCAGGCGTCGTCACCGAGGCGGACGGTGACGTCGTACAGCGGCTGCTCCCCGTGGCTGTGCGGCCACCAGCGCCGGGCCGCGGGCACGGCGAGGGTGGCGGTGGCCCGGTGCTCCCCGGCGGGGACGGAGAACACGGCCCGGGCCCCGGCCACCTCCACCGACGCCTCCAGCACCTCCGGCACTCCCCCACCGGCCCGGTCGACGTCGAGGGTGAGGCTCAGGCGGGGCACGCCGTCACCGTCGAGGTCGCCGAGCACCTTGGCCCCGGCGATGCGCGGTCCCGTCCAGGACTCCAGGGCGACCGGGCGCCAGATGCCGGAGGTGACCAGGGTCGGGCCCCAGTCCCACCCGAAGTTGCAGGCCGCCTTCCGGATGAAGGCGTACGGCTCGGTGTACGCGCCGGGCCGGTCGCCGAGCTTGTCGCGCAGGGCCTCCGCGTAGGTGTAGGGGGCGGTGAAGCGCACGGAGAGGGTGTTGGCGCCCTCGCGCAGCAGGGCCCGCACCGGGAAGCGGTAGCTCCGGTGCTGGTTGGCGGTCGAGCCGGCCTCCTGGCCGTTGAGCAGGACCGTGGCGACGGTGTCGAGTCCGTCGAAGCACAGGTCGGTGGACTCGTGGCCGTCGGGTGACCAGGTGAAGGTGGTGCGGTACGTCCAGTCGGTGCGGCCGATCCAGCCGAGCCGGGTCTCGTTGTCGTCGAGATACGGGTCGTCGATCAGTCCGGCGGCCAGCAGGTCGGTGTGGACGCAGCCGGGGACGGCGGCCGGCACGCCGGTCGCGGGGATCTCCACCGGCACCGGGCCGTCGTGGTGGAGCGTCCATCCGTCGTGCAGGGGGAGGCGGTGCGGTGTCACGCGAAGGTCCTTCCGCAGGCGGGGAGTCCGGCGCAGGCGACGAAGTGGTCCGGTTCCGTCTCGAACAGGTCGCCGCCCGTGGCCGCGCCGCCGCCCTCGTGGTAGGCGCACGCCTCCACGGGGGCGGCCTCCGTCCAGGGCTGGTTCAGCCGGGGCACCGCGGCCAGGAGGGTACGGGTGTAGGGGTGGAGGGGGTTGCCGAACAGTTTCTGCGTGTCGCCGCGTTCGACGACGCGTCCGCTGCGCAGGACGACGGTCCTCTCGGCGAGGTAGGTGCCGAGGGAGAGGTCGTGGGTGATGTAGAGGACGCCCAGGCCCCGTTCCTTGAGGCCGGCGAGGAGGTTGAGCACGTCGATCCGGGTGGAGGCGTCGAGCATGCTGGTGATCTCGTCGGCGACCAGGAAGCGCGGTTCGAGCAGGAGGGCGCGGGCGATGAGCAGGCGCTGGAGCTGGCCGCCGCTGAGCTGGTGCGGGTAGCGGCCCAGCACCTGGCCCGGGTCGAGGCGCACGTCCCGTACGGCCTTCTCGATCCGCCCGGCCCACTCCTGGTCGCCGACGCCCGGATGGTAGGCGCGGCGGACGAGGGCGAAGACCCGGTCCGCCTTGAAGACGGGGTTGTAGCAGCTGAAGGGGTCCTGGAAGACGCCCTGGACCCGGCGGTAGAAGTCCTTGCCGGGCCTGACCTGCTCCCCGTCCAGGGTGAGGCGGCCGGCGCTGACCCCGGTGAGGCCGAGGACCATGCGCCCGATGGTGGACTTGCCGCTGCCGCTCTCCCCGATCAGTGAGACGAGCTCACCCGGGGCGGCGTCGAAGGACACCCGGTCGACGGCGGTGACGGAGCCGCCGCCGAAGGCACCGGCCCGGAAGGTCTTGGTGACACGGTCGAGGGTCAGCATCAGGCCGCCTTCCAGCACGCGACGAGGTGGCGGGGGGCGATCTCGACGACGGGCGGCTCCTCGGCGCACCGGGCGTCGGCGAGGGGGCAGCGGTCACGGAAGCGGCAGCCGGCCGGCGGGTCCAGCAGGGACGGCGGGGAGCCCTCGATGCCGCGGAGCGGCTTGTCCGCGTACCGGGCGCCCACCTGGGGCAGCGAGCCGATCAGCATCCTGGTGTACGGATGGCGCGGTTCGGTCGTCAGCGCCTTCGTGGGGGCCTTCTCGGCGAGCTTGCCGGCGTACATCACCATGATCGAGTCGGCGATGTGCGAGGTCAGCCCGAGGTCGTGGGTCACGAAGATCATGCTGGTGACCAGTCCCTTGTCCCGGAGCCCGGTGAGGGCGCCGACGACGGCCTGCTGGCTGGACACGTCCAGGGCCGAGGTGACCTCGTCGGCGACGAGGACGGACGGGTCCAGCAGCGTGGAGATCACCATGACGGTGCGCTGTTTCATACCGCCGGAGAGTTCGATCGGATAGCGGTCCAGGACGTCGGGCTCCAGTCCCACCAGGGCGAGCCTGCGGTGCAGTTCGCCGGTGTCCACGCTCACGCCCCGGGAGGCGAGGAGTTCGCGGATCATCCGGCCGATGCGGCGGGTGGGGTTCAGGGCGCTCATCGAGTACTGGGGGACGAGCGAGATCCGGTGGAACCGGTAGGCGTTCATGGCGTGGTCGTCGGAGAGCGGCAGCACCTCGCCGTCCAGGGTGACGGTGCCGCCCGCGTGCCGCATCCGGCCGTCGAGCCGGATCAGGGACTTGCCGAGCGTGGTCTTGCCGCAACCGGACTCGCCCGCCAGGCCCAGGATCTCGCCGTCGGCCAGGTCGAAACTGACGCCGTCCAGGGCCCGGACCTCGCCCCGCAGCGTGCGGTAGTGGACCCGCAGGTCGTCGACGGTCAGGGTCATGTGCTCACGACTCCCTCAGCTTCGGGTTGAAGACCTCGTCGAGGCCGACGTTGGCGACGTAGAGCGCGCCGACGATCGCGGTGATCCCGGCACCCGGCGGGACGAACCACCACCACATGCCGAGTTGGAGGGCGCTCCACTGCTGGGCGCTCTGCAGCATCAGGCCGAGCGAGACGCCCTCGGTCGGGCCGAGCCCGATGAAGTCCAGGGAGGAGGCGATCAGGACGGACCCGCCGAAGAGCAGGATGAACATCATGAAGAGGTAGGAGCTCATGTTGGGCGCGATCTCGCGGAAGACGATCCGCCAGGTGCCGCTCCCGCTGAGCCGGGCGAGGTCCACGAACTCCCGGGTGCGCAGCGAGAACGTCTGCGCCCGGATCGCCCTGGCCGCCCACGGCCACGAGGTGAGCCCGATGAACAGGCCCTGCACGGCGACGCTGCGCACCCCCATGTAGGCGTTGATGATGAGCAGGACGGCGAGGGCGGGGAGCACCAGGACGATGTTGGTGAGCATGTTGAGGACCTCGTCCACGATGCCGCCCCGGTAGCCGGCGAGGAATCCGACGACCATCGCGATGACGGCGGCGATCGCCCCGCCCACGGCGCCCACGAGGAAGGTGGCGCGCAGTCCGTGGACGAACTGGGCGTAGACGTCCTGTCCGAAGGTGGTGGTCCCCATCCAGTACGTGCCGTCGGGCGCGGATGCCTGCGGGCCGACGTACTCGTTGGGGTTGCCGTTGTCGAGCAGCGGCGGACCCAGGAGGCCGGTGGCGAGCAGGATCAGCACGACGGTGGCGCCGATGATCAGCTTGGGGTTGCGCACGGCGTAGTGCAGCCACTCGCCGCCGGGCTTAGCCGCCGGGGCGGACGGGGCCGCGGGGGCGGTGGCCGTCTCGGGTGCCGGGTCGGGCAGTGTGCTCATGACGTGCCTCCTGCCATGCCCGTACGGGTGCGGGGGTCGACGACGACGTACACGATGTCGATGAGGAAGTTGGCGATCAGTACGCCGATGACGATGAACAGGAACGCGCCCTGGAGCAGGAAGAAGTCCTGGTTCTGGATCGAGGCCAGGATCAGCGAGCCCAGCCCCGGATAGGCGAAGACGATCTCGGTGACGAGTGCTCCGGCGACCAGTACGCCCAACTGGAGGGCGAGACCGGTGACCTGGGGCAGGACGGCGTTGCGGAACGCGTAGCGGCGGATCAGGCGCTGGGGTGCGCCGAGGGCCGACAGGTAGGAGGAGTAGTCGGACTCCAGCTCGTAGATGATCATGTTGCGCATGCCGATGGCCCAGCCGCCCAGCGCGACCAGGAAGAGGGACAGGAACGGCAGCACCCAGTGGTGCAGCGCGTCCAGCGCGAAGTCGGCGCTCCAGCCCGGTGTGATGTCCAGGCTGTAGCCGCCCGATATGGGGAACCAGCCGGCCTTGGCGCCGAGGGCCCAGGCGAGGATGACGGCGATCCACATGTACGGCATCGCGGTGAGCAGGTAGCCCACCGGCAGCACGGTGTTGTCCAGCACCTTGCGGCGGGCCGACAGCGCGCCGATCCAGTTGCCGGCGAACCAGCTGAGCAGCACGGACGGGATCATGAGGCCGAGGGTGTAGGGGAGGGCGTCGAGCAGGACGTCGCCGACGGGGGTGGGGAAGACGAAGATGGAGATGCCGAAGTCGCCCTGGAGGAGCGCGCCCCAGAAGTGGAGGTACTGCTGCCACAGGGGCTCGTCGAAGCCGAACAGGTCGTTGTAGTAGGCGCGCATGGCCTCGGCGGCCTCGGGTTGCGAGACCCGGGCCCTGGCCACCATCGCGGCCACCGGGTCACCGGGCATGAAGCGCGGGATCATCCAGTTCACGGTGACGGCGGCGACGAAGGTCAGCGCGTAGACGAGAAGTTTGCGGGCGAAGTAGCGGCGCAAGGGTGCTCCCCTGGTGGAGAGCCCCGCCGTGCGCGGGCGGTCAGGTGCGCACGCACGGCGGGGCGGTCATGGAGTCGGAACCGCCGTGTCACTTGGCGGGCTTGAGCTGGGTGAGCGTCTCGAAGCCGCCCATCTCCAGCCAGTTGCGCCACAGGGCCGGTGCCGTCTTGGGGGCTCCGGCCGCGTCCGACGGCCAGTTCTTCCAGGTGCCGGTGGTGGCCTGGGACCAGAGGCCGTTGTACCAGAGGGGGATGATGGGCATCTCGGTGAGCTGGATGTCCTGGATCTTGGAGACGGCCGCCTTCATGCCCGCCGTGTCGTCGGTCCTGACCCCCCCGAGCTGCTGCACCAGCTTCCATGCCTCCTCGTTCTCGTAGCGGCCGAAGTTGACCGTGTTCTGCTGCTTCTGCACCGGCAACTGGAACATGTACTCGTAGTACGTCCAGGGGGTGTTGGACAGCTGGCGCTCGTTGTTGATGACGAGGTCGAAGTCGCCCTTGCCGCGCTGCTCGCTCAGGGCGTTCTGGTCGGGGAACTCGGTGCTGATCCTGATCCCCGCGTCCTTGGCCCCGGCGGCGATGACCTTGGCCGCCTCCATCCAGTCGGTCCAGCCGGAGGGCACGGCCAGCTTCAGGGAGAGGGCGGAGCCGTCCTTGTTCTCGACGAAGCCGTCACCGTCCTTGTCCTTGTACCCGGCCTCGGCGAGCTCCTTCCTCGCCGCGGCCGGGTCGTGCCCGAAGCCCTTCGCGGCGATGAGGGCCTTGTCGTCGAACTGCTCCCACTGGGGCAGCAGGCCGGTCGGGGAGGCCGGCTTGACCAGGTCGCCGTACACACCCTTGACGATCTTCCCGGTGTCGACGGACGCGGCGAGCGCCCGGCGGAAGGCGGCGTCGTCCATCGGCTTCCTCGTCGTGTTGGGCACCAGCCAGGCGGTGTTGGCCGAGAGCATGTACGGGGCCTCGTCGTAGTACGACACGGCCTTTCCGCTCCTGATCAGGGAGGAGGCGCCGGGCAGGAAGTTGTTGCTGAGGTCGAGCTGCCCCTGCCCGAGCTGGCCGATCACCACTTCGTTGCTCGGGTTGGAGACGTCGACGATGTACCGCGGGGCGGGCGTCATGCCGAGGGCCTTCGTGCCCCACCAGTCGTCGCGCCTCTGCCACACGACCCGGTCCTGGCTCTTGCTCCTGAGCTCGTAGGCCCCGGTGCCGACCGGCTTGTCGTTGACGCCGTTGAGGACGTCCTCGTCGGTGCGCGTGCCCCACACGTGCTCGGGCACGATCGGCTGGCCGTAGAGGATGTAGTCCCACTCCTGGTAGCGGGCCTCCTTGAAGGTGAAGCGGACGGTCGTGGCGTCCACCGCCTTCGCGTCGGACAGCCAGCTCCACAGCGAGTGGAAGGAGGACGCCTCGATCCTGCCGAGGCCGTAGGAGTACGCGACGTCCTTAGCGGTCAGCGGCTTGCCGTCCGCCCAGGTGACCCCCGGGCGCAGCTTCACGTCGTACGTCGTGCCGCCGGTCCAGCCACCCGACTCCGCGAGCCAGGGCGTCAACCTGCCCTTCTCGGGGTCGAAGTGGAAGAGGGTCTCGTAGACAAGGCCCTTGGTGCCGGTCGCGTGGTCCCAGTTGCGCAGCGGGTTGTAGTTGGCCGGAGGCCCCCACTGGGTGCCGGTCGTGTAGAGCGTCTCTGCGCGCGGCAGCGAACCGCCCTTGCCGACCGGTCCGCCGGTGCCGCCCGTCGTCGATCCGCCCCCCGTGCACGCGGTCGCGGCGAGTGCGAACACGGCGAGCGCGGTGGCCGCCCGCAGTCGGGTACGCGTACCCATAGCCCCTCCATTTCCCCGCGCCGTCCCTGCCGAGCGGAGTTACTGAACCGGGTAAGTGCCGTGAAGGTATGGGGACCCCGTAACCGTGTCAAGAGAGCGGGAGCGCTCCCAAACGAGTTTCACGGCAGAATCCGGCAGAGACCCCGCCCTCGGCGGGGAAGACGGGAGGCATAGGCGTGGAGCTAGGATGCCGCCCATAACACGAACCGGTTAAGCGAGGCCGTATGCCCAAGCACCGCCCCACGATCGCCGACATCGCGCGCCGCGCCGGGGTCTCCAAGGTGGCGGTCTCGTACGCGCTGAACGACCGCCCCGGCGTCTCCCCCGCCACCCGGGCGTCCATCAAGGCCATCGCCCAGGAGATCGGCTGGCGGCCCAACAGCGCGGCCCGCGCCCTCACCCGGGCCCGCGCCGACACCGTCGGCCTCGCGCTCTCCCGGCCGGCCAGGATGCTCGGGGTCGAACCCTTCTTCATGGAGCTGATCAGCGGCATCGAGACCGAGCTGTCCACCCGCGGCTACGCCCTGCTCCTCCAGGTCGTCACCGACCCGGCCCAGGAACTGGAGATGTACCGCCGCTGGTGGGGCGAGGGCCGGGTGGACGGGGTGTTCCTCGCCGACGTGCGCTCCCCCGACCCCCGCATCGAGGGCGTCGCCGAACTGGGCCTGCCCGCCGTGGTGATCGGCCACCCCTCGGCGGCGGGCTCCCTCACCCCGGTGTGGTCGGACGACTCGGCGGCGCTGCGCGACACCCTGACGTACCTGGCCGCCCTCGGGCACCACCGCGTCGCCCGCGTCGCCGGGCTGCCCGACCTGATCCACACCCGGCTGCGCGACCGCGCCCAGCACGAGATCAGTGCCGGACTGGGCCTGGAGACACCGGTGATCGTCCACACGGACTACTCCGGCGAGGAGGGCGCGCACGCCACCCGGCGCCTGATCGGCTCCGCCGCCCGGCCGACCGCCGTGATCTACGACAACGACATCATGGCCGTCGCCGGGCTCTCGGTCGCCCAGGAGATGGGGCTGGACGTCCCCGCCGACCTGTCGCTCGTCGCCTGGGACGACTCCCAGCTGTCCCGTGTCGTCCGGCCACCGCTCACCGCGCTGAGCCGCGACATCCCGGCCTACGGCACCCACGCCGCCCGCACCCTCCTGGAGCGGGTGGCCGGCGGCCCGGCGTCCGGGGGCCCGGCCGGGTTCGAGGACGCCGCGGCCCGCCTCGTACCCCGCGGATCGACCGCACCACCCCGCTGAGGACCGGCACCCTCCCGGTCGGCCCTCAGGGTCGGTGTCATACCCGAGGTGTACTCCGGCGCCCCGCCGATGCGACTCAAGAGGGCCCCCGGAACGGGTACGGGGACTGACGACCGGGCGCGGAACAGCGGCGAGGATGGAGGGGTCCCCGAGCAGGCCCCGCACCACCCGAACCAGGAGTACCCCTGTGACCACCACCGCCGTTCACCGCACCACCGCGGTCGCCGCCCGCGCCACGGAGCTGTCGAAGGTCTACGGACAGGGTGAGACCCAGGTGGTCGCCCTCGACCGGGTGACCGTGGACTTCCCGCAGGGCGAGTTCACCGCGATCATGGGGCCGTCAGGCTCCGGCAAGTCCACCCTGATGCACTGCGTGGCCGGCCTCGACAGTTTCAGCAGCGGCTCCGTGCGCATCGGCGACACCGAGCTCGGCACGCTGAAGGACAAGCAGCTGACGCAGCTGCGCCGGGACAAGATCGGATTCATCTTCCAGGCGTTCAACCTCCTGCCGACGCTGTCCGCGCTGGAGAACATCACCCTGCCGATGGACATCGCGGGCCGCAAGCCGGACGCCGCGTGGCTGGCGAAGGTCATCGACATGGTGGGTCTGTCCGAGCGGCTCAAGCACCGGCCCACCGAGCTCTCCGGCGGTCAGCAGCAGCGCGTCGCCGTGGCCCGCGCCCTGGCCTCCCAGCCCGAGATCATCTTCGGTGACGAGCCCACCGGGAACCTGGACTCCCGCTCGGGCGCCGAGGTGCTCGGCTTCCTGCGCAACTCGGTGCGCGAGCTCGGCCAGACCGTCGTCATGGTGACCCACGACCCGGTGGCCGCCTCCTACGCGGACCGCGTGATCTTCCTCGCCGACGGGGCGGTCGTCGACCAGATGATGCACCCGACCGCCGACGGCGTCCTCGACCGGATGAAGGCGTTCGACGCGAAGGGCCGCACCAGCTGACCGCTGCTGCCCGCCCCTGCCGCCACCCACCGAACTCCCCCCGGGAACACACGACATGCTCCGTACCGCCGTGCGCAACGTCCTCGCGCACAAGGCCAGACTCCTGATGACCGTGCTCGCCGTGATGCTCGGCGTCGCCTTCGTCTCCGGCACGCTGGTCTTCACCGACACCCTCGGCAACGCCTTCCGCAACCAGTCCGCCAAGAGCTACGACGACGTCGCCGTCGCCGTCACCACCTGGGCCGAGCGCGGCGACGAGGAGACACCCGCCGTCGACGAGGCCACGCTCGGGAAGATCCGCGCCCTCGACGGCGTCGCCGAGGCCACCGGACGGGTGTCCGGCTTCGCCGGCGTCGCCGACCCCGACGGCAAGCTCATCGGCAACGGCTGGTCCAACACCGGCGCCAACTTCTCCCCCGGCGACGGCGGCGAGGACCGCCGGTACGCGTTCACCGAGGGCACCGGGCCGGTGAAGGACGGCCAGGTCGCCCTGGACGAGGAGACGGCGCGCAAGGGCAGGTACCGCGTGGGCGACCCCGTGCGGGTCGCCACGAACGGGCCGGTGAAGGAGTACAGCCTCTCCGGTGTCTTCACCACCGAGGACGGCGCCGTGAACGCGGGCGGAAGCCTGGTCCTCTTCGACACGGACGTCGCCCAGAAGCTCTACCTGCGGCCCGGCGAGTTCACGGACGTCACCGTGACGGCCGCCGCCGGCGCGTCCGACGAACGGCTGCTCGACGCCGTGAAGCCCCTCCTCCCGAAGCACGCCGAGGCCAAGACGGGCGCGGCCCTCGCCGACGAGGAGGCCGAGGCGACGGAGAGCGGCCTGGAGAACCTCAACCAGATGCTGCTGGCCTTCGCCGCCATCGCGCTCTTCGTCGGTGTCTTCCTCATCGCCAACACGTTCACGATGCTCATCGCCCAGCGCACCAAGGAACTCGCCCTGATGCGCGCCGTCGGCGCCTCGCGCAGGCAGGTCAAGCGGGCGGTCCTGCTGGAGGCCGGGGTGGTCGGGCTGATCGCCTCGGTGGTCGGCCTGCTGCTCGGCATCGGCCTCGCCACCGGACTGCGTTCGGCCATGGGCGCCTTCGGCGGGAAGATCCCGGCCGGCCCCCTGGTCATCTCCCCCACCGCCGTGGTGTCGGCGTTCGCCGTCGGCGTGCTGATCACGGTGCTCGCGGCCTGGCTGCCTGCCCGCCGGGCCGCGAAGATCCCGCCGGTCGCGGCGATGAGCAGTGTCCACGCGGTGGCCACCACCAAGTCGCTCGTCGTGCGCAACTCGATCGGCGGGGTGCTGACCCTGCTGGGATCCGCGGCGATCGTCCTCGGCGCCACCCAGGGCTCGGACGGCAAGGTGACCATCGGTGGCGGAGCCTTCCTCGCCCTGATCGGCGTCATCGTCCTGATCCCGCTGCTCTCCCGCCCGGTCATCGCCCTGGCGCGTCCGCTGCTGCGGAAGCTGTTCGGGGTGTCCGGCAAGCTGGCCGCGCAGAACGCGGTCCGCAACCCGCGCCGCACCGGTGCCACCGCCTCCGCGCTGGCGATCGGCCTCACCCTGGTCACCGGCATCTCGGTGCTCGGTGTGACCCTCGGCCAGGCCGTCGACAAGATGACCACGGACAACATCCGGGCCGACTACATGGTCTCGATGGCCAGCGGGGACCCGCTCGACAAGTCCGCTCTGACCGCCCTGCGCGGAGCGGACGGCGTCACCGCGGCCTCGCCGCAGCGAGCGGTCTGGCTCGACACCGGTGGGAACGGTGTCTCGGCCTCCGCCGTGACCCCGGGCGACGTCGAGAAGGTCTTCGCCCTGAAGACGGTCTCGGGTTCGCTCTCCTCCCTGAAGGACGGGGAGATCGCCGTCGACCGCAAGACCGCGAAGTCGCACGGCTGGAAGACCGGTGACAGCGTCCCCGTGACGTTCCAGGACGACAAGAAGGAGACCCTGAAGGTCGGTGCGCTCTACGAGGGCAACGAGTTCCTCTCCCCGGTCCTGGTCGCCGAGGACGTCGTCGACCCGCACGAGACGCTCGCCGACATCCGTGAGGTCTGGATGACCATGGACGGCGGCCAGACCGCGGCCAACGAGCAGGCCCTGGTCGACGCGCTCGGCGACAACCCGGCCATGAGCGTCATGGACCGCCAGGGCATCCGCGACATGTTCGGCGGGTTCGTGAACACGGCGCTGAACATCATGTACGCGCTGCTGGCGATGGCCCTGGTCATCGCGGTCCTCGGCGTCGTCAACACGCTGGCCATGTCGGTCTTCGAACGCCAGCAGGAGATCGGCATGCTGCGGGCGATCGGCCTGGACCGGCGCAGGGTCAAGCGCATGATCCGGCTGGAGGCCGTCGTCATCTCGCTCTTCGGCGCGGTGGTCGGCGTCGCCCTCGGTACGTTCCTCGGCTGGGCGATCGGGAAGGCGCTGTCCTCCTCCATCCCGGGCTACGCCCTGGTGATCCCCTGGGACCGGCTCGCCCTGTTCCTGGTGCTGGCAGGGCTCGTGGGCGTCCTGGCCTCGCTGTGGCCGGCCCGCAGCGGCGCGCGGCTGAACATGCTGACCGCCATCAAGACGGAGTAGCCGACGGAGCGAGGGGCCGGCATCCGCTGTGCGGGTGCCGGCCCCTCGTGCGTCGACGGCTACCGGCCGGAGGCCGAGGCCTTCCAGTCGCGGGCCCGCAGCGGCATGCCCGCCGGGCCGCCTTCCTGCGGACGCACCGCGAGGATCTGGTTGACGCCGATCTTGTTGCGCTCGAAGGAGAGTGCCGAGGCCGCCATGTAGAGCCGCCAGACCCTGGCGCGGCCGGGAGAGGTCGCCCGCACCGCCTCCGTCCAGTTCCGCTCCAGGTTGGCGACCCACTGACGCAGTGTCAGTGCGTAGTGCTCGCGGAGGGCTTCGACGTCGCGCGCCTCGAAGCCGGCCTCCTCCAGCGTGGCCACGGTGCGGCCCACGGGAGCGAGCTCGCCGTCCGGGAAGACGTAGGCGTCGATGAACTCGTCGATGCGGTAGGCCGACTCGTCCTTCTCGGGGCGGCGGGCGATCTGGTGGTTGAGCAGCCGGCCGCCGGGCCTCAGGAGCGCGTAGAGGTCGTCGGCGTACTCCCGGTAGCGGACCGAGCCGACGTGCTCGGCCATGCCGATCGAGGAGATGGCGTCGTACGGCCCGTCCCTGACGTCCCGGTAGTCCTGGACGCGGATCTCGATCCGGTCGGTGAGCCCTTCCTCGGCGATCCGCTTGCGGGCGAAGGCCGCCTGCTCGGTGGAGAGGGTGATCCCGGTGACCCGGGCACCGTACTCGCGGGCGGCGTGGATCGCCATGGAGCCCCAGCCGCACCCGACGTCCAGGAGGCGGTCGTCCTCCTTCAGCGCGAGCTTGCGGCAGACGAGGTCGAGCTTGTCGCGCTGGGCGTCCTCGAGCGTGCCGCCGTCCTGCCAGTAGGCGCAGGAGTAGACCATGGAGGGTCCGAGGACCAGTTCGTAGAAGTCGTTGCCCACGTCGTAGTGGTGGCTGATGGCCTCCTTGTCCCGGCGCCTGGTGTGCAGGGCCCCGGAGCGGCGGCGGACCTCCTCGGCCGGCGGAGGCGGCGGAGGCCAGGGTCCGGCCAGCTGCACGAGGCCGCGGGCGAAGGCGCGCACCTTCGGGTCCCGCACGGGGTGGACGGCGTCCTTCGCCTCCGCGCCGCGCTCCCACAGGAGCGCCGCCAGATGCCCCAGGGCGGCGTAGAGGTCACCGTCGACGTCGATCTCGCCCGCCACCCAGGCGCGGGCGAGCCCGAGTTCGCCCGGCTTCCAGAGCAGCCGGCGAAGGGCCCGGCGGTGACGCAGGACGAGCACGGGGGCGCCCGGCGGCCCGGCTTCGCTGCCGTCCCAGGCCCGGATCCGGACCGGCAGGGGTTCTCCGAGCAACTCTTCGGCGAGAGCGGTCAGCCGCGACGCGGCATCTGCCATGGCGCACACCTCCGTGGTGGTGTTTCCCAACGTGCCTAAATTCGCATAGACGCACCCGAACCGGGCCGCGACACCTCGGGGCGACGGTGAGGTACACCTGACGCAACACCGCCCGGGACGAGGGGCTTCCCGTGCCGGTGCAACGGATCGGCAAAATACCTGCACAGGCCATGCAGTTGCCCGGTCCGCGGAAACGCCGAAGGGACCGTCCGCACCACGGATGGCGGACGGTCCCTTCGGGGACGTGCGGGACCTAGGAGGCCTTGGCCTTCTCACCCTCGGCCTTGGCGGCGACCGGCGCGGGGCTGGGCTTGGCGGCCTCGTAGAACTCCTCGCGCGGGGTCTCCATGGCACCGAGCGAGACGACCTCGCGCTTCAGGAACATCGCCAACGTCCAGTCGGCGAAGATCCGGATCTTGCGGTTCCAGGTCGGCATCGCCATGCCGTGGTAGCCGCGGTGCATGTACCAGGCGAGACGGCCCTTGAGCTTGATCTTCACCTTGCCCATGACGATCATCGCGACGCCCTTGTGCAGGCCCAGACCGGCGACCGCACCCTTGTTGGCGTGGCTGTACTCCTTCTGCGGGAAGCCCCGCATGCCGGAGATGACGTTGTCACCGAGGACCTTGGCCTGACGCAGCGCGTGCTGGGCGTTCGGCGGGCACCAGGCGTTGGGGTTGCCGGCCCGGCGGCCGACCATGTCCGGCACCTGGGCGTTGTCGCCGGCGGCCCAGATGTAGTCCGTGCCCTGCACCTGGAGCTTCTCGGACGTGTCGACGTGACCGCGGGGGCCGAGCGGCAGGCCGAAGCGGGCCAGCGCCGGGTTCGGCTTCACGCCGGCAGTCCACACGATCGTGCTGGAGTCGACCTCCAGGCCGTTCTTCAGCACCACGTGCCCGTCCACGCAGGAGTCCATCGAGGTGGAGAGGTAGATCTCCACACCGCGGCTCTCCAGGTGCTCCTTGCCGTACGCGCCCAGCTTCGGGCCGACCTCGGGAAGGATCTTGTCGGCGGCGTCGACCAGGATGAAGCGCATGTCCTCGCGCTTCACGCTCGGGTAGTACTTGGCCGCGTCGCGGGCCATGTCCTCGACCTCGCCGATGGTCTCCGCACCTGCGAAGCCACCGCCCACGAAGACGAAGGTCAGCGCCTTGCGGCGGACCTCCTCGTCGGTCGTGGAGTCGGCCTTGTCCAGCTGCTCCAGCACGTGGTTGCGCAGGCCGATGGACTCCTCGATGCCCTTCATGCCGATGCCCTGCTCGGCGAGGCCGGGAATCGGGAAGGTACGGGACACCGCGCCCATCGCGATGATCAGGTAGTCGAAGGGCAGCTCGTAGGCCTCGCCGACGAGCGGCGCGACCGTGGCGACCTTGCGGTCCTGATCGATGGTGGTGACCCGGCCGGTGAGAACCTCCGCCTTGGGCAGCACGCGTCGCAGCGGGACGACGACATGCCGAGGCGAGATGCTGCCGGCAGCAGCTTCGGGGAGGAAGGGCTGGTACGTCATGTACGAGCGCGGGTCGACGACCGTGACGGTCGCCTCTCCATACCGCATCTTCTTCAGAATGCGACGAGCTGCGTACAGGCCTACGTACCCACCGCCTACAACGAGGATCCTGGGACGCTCCGTGGTGCTCATGCCATCGAGTATCCACCCCCCTCGGGGGGCATGCTCGTGAGCCCCTTCACAAGGTATGCGCCACCCTCTGCTACACTTCGCCGCCCACGTGACCCAGGTCATGGACCCGGCGGGGAACCACCGCGTGATCGCGGACGTTGTTCACCGCCTGTGAGCTGGCCCTTGAGCCTTACGGAGGGACGAACCGGCCGCCGCCGGCACCCCCGCGCCGTACCCGCGAAGCATCCACGCGTGGCCGCCGCGCGACCCTTTGAGCGACCCGCACGGCCCGTCGACGGTGGAACTTCGCCCGGGGGGACCGAATTCCTTGTGAAGAAGTTCACGAACTTTCCCGCAGCGCGTCGCGAAAGGCCTCTCCGGACCGGTCCGGAGAGGCCTCGTACGTCTCAAAGGTGCAGGCGGGGATGCGTTTGAGCGCGCCCTCACGGGCCGGTGGGCCCCGCTGTGATCAGGCCGCCGACCAGGCGATCCCGTCCAGGATGTCGTGCTCGCTGACGACGACCTCCCGCGCCCCGGTCCGCTCCATGACCGCGAGCAGGACGAGCGCTCCGGAGGCGATCACGTCGACCCGCCCGGGGTGCATGGCGGGGATCGCCGCCCGCTCCTCGTGCGTCGAGGCCAGCAGCCGGGCGGAGATCTCCCGCACCTGGGACGCGGAGATCCTGGAGTGGTGGATCGCCGCGGAGTCGTACTCCCGCAGGCCCAGCGCGATCGCGGCGACGGTGGTGACCGTGCCGGCCAGACCCACGAGCGTGGCCGCGTCGGCCAGCGGCACCGTCTCCGCCGCCAGGTCCAGCGCGGCGTCGACGTCCGCGCGGATCGCGGCCACCTGCTCGGGCGCCGGCGGGTCCACGACGACGCCGTCCCGCATGAGGTGACGTTCCGTCATGCGCACGCAGCCGACGTCCACGGAGCGTGCGGCACGCACCTCGTCGTCGCCGACGACGAGCTCGGTGGAGCCGCCGCCGATGTCCACGACCAGGTACGGCTTCTGAAGGTGGTCACCGCCCGCGAGTTCCTTGGTGGCGCCGTCGAAGGACAGCCGCGCCTCCTCGTCACCGCTGACGACCTCGGGCTCGACCCCCAGGATGTCCAGCACACCGCGGACGAACGTCTCGCTGTTCTCCGCGTCGCGCGAGGCGGAGGTGGCCACGAACCGGGTCCGCTCCGCACCCAGCTCCCTGATCACCGAGGCGTACTCACGGCAGGCGGCGAAGGTGCGCTCCAGCGCCTCGGGGTCCAGCCGCCCCGTGCGGTCGACGCCCTGGCCGAGCCTGACGATCCGCATCCGGCGGTCGAGCTCGGTGAACGCGCCCGTGGCCGGGTCCAGATCCGCCACCAGCAGGCGGATCGAGTTGGTGCCGCAGTCGACGGCGGCGACGCGGGTCACCGCCCCGCCTCCTCGCCGGGCGCCCCGCCCGTCGCCGGCCCCGTCTCCGGGCCGCCGCTCGCGTCGCCCTCCGCCGGCGCGCACGGTGTCACGCAGGGGCCCTTCGCCCACCACTCGGGGAGCATCGCGATCGCCTCGTCGCCCAGCGGGTTCACCCCCGGCCCCGCCGCCAGCGAGTGGCCGACCAGGACGTGCAGGCACTTCACACGGTCCGGCATGCCGCCGGCGCTCGGGAAACCCTCCAGGACCTCGATGGCGTCCCGGCGCGCGAGGTAGTCCTCGTGCGCCGCACGGTAGGCGGCGGCCAGCTCGGGATCCGCCGTGAGCCGCTCGGTCATCTCCTTCATGACCCCGTTGGCCTCCAGCGTCCCGATGGCGGACGCGGCACGCGGACAGGTGAGGTAGTACGTCGTCGGGAACGGCGTGCCGTCCTCCAGACGGGGCTGCGTCTCGACCACGTCCGGATTGCCGCACGGGCAGCGGTGCGCGATGGCGCGCAGCCCACGGGGCGGCCGGCCGAGCTGCTGCTCGAACGCGGCGATGTCCGCGGCGGTGGGCGTGGTGGATTCGGTCTGCGGAGGGGGCGTGTCCATGCCTGCCTTGAATGTCATCGGTCGGTCTGTGGGTATCGGTGCGCGTACCGGGGCGGTTCCCGGCCCCGTACGCGCACGGGTCATTCGCTGTCCGCGCTGTCGACGCCGTCCCAGAGGCTGGAGTGCCAGGGCCTGCCCGTCGCACCCGGCTCCCCGCGGCGGACCTCGGCGGCGTCCGGGTCGATCACGGTGTAACCCGTCTCCCCGGGCATGACGTAGTGGAGGTGCTCCCGCGCGAGACGGCGGATGTACGCGTCGTCCTTGAGCCGCGCCTTCTCGTCCCGCAGCTCCTCGGTCCGCTCGCGCGCGTCACGTGACAGCCTCTCCTGCTCGGCGATCTGGTCGCGCTGGGAGACGTACTGCCGCATCGGGTACGCGAGGGCGACCACCAGCGAGCACACGATCAGCGCCAGGAACGCCGCCCGGCCGGTGAGCCGCGAGCGGCGGGCCTGACGCCGGCTCTGGGAGCGGTAGACACGGGCCGCGGTCTGCTCGCCGAGCAGCCGCAGCCTGGTCGTGGTGGAGAACCGGTCGCGGTCCTTCCCGGCCATCTCTCACGCCTCCCCGTTACGCACGTCCGTCCCCGCACACGGTACGGGACCGAGTGCGGGGACGGACGGAGGCTGTGCGCCGAGCTCCTGCCGGGGGCTGTCAGCCCTCGAAGCGGAAGCGCGGGAACGCGGAGCGACCGGCGTACACCGCGGCGTCGTCGAGGATCTCCTCGATGCGCAGCAGCTGGTTGTACTTGGCGACACGGTCCGAGCGGGCCGGTGCGCCGGTCTTGATCTGGCCGCAGTTCACCGCGACGGCGAGGTCGGCGATGGTGACGTCCTCGGTCTCACCGGAGCGGTGGGACATCATGCACTTGAAGCCGTTGCGCTGCGCGAGCTCGACGGCGTCCAGCGTCTCGGTGAGCGAACCGATCTGGTTGACCTTCACGAGCAGCGCGTTGGCCGAGCCCTCCTCGATGCCGCGGGCCAGGCGCTCGGGGTTGGTGACGAAGAGGTCGTCGCCGACGATCTGCACCTTGGAGCCGAGCTTGTCGGTGATGACCTTCCAGCCGGCCCAGTCGTCCTCGTACAGCGGGTCCTCGATGGAGACCAGGGGGTACGCGGAGACGAGCTCCTCGTAGTACTCGGTCATCTCGGCGGCCGAGCGGGACTTGCCCTCGAACTCGTAGACGCCGTCCTTGTAGAACTCGGACGCGGCGACGTCCAGCGCGAGCGCGACGTCGCGGCCGGGGACGTAACCGGCCTCCTTGACGGCCTCGAGGATGAGGTCGAGGGCTGCGCGGTTGGACTCGAGGTTCGGCGCGAAGCCGCCCTCGTCACCGAGACCGGTGGACAGGCCCTTGGTCTTCAGGACCTTCTTCAGCGTGTGGTAGATCTCCGCACCCCAGCGCAGGGCCTCGGAGAAGGACTCGGCGCCGATCGGCGCGATCATGAACTCCTGGATGTCCACGTTGGAGTCGGCGTGCGAGCCGCCGTTCAGGATGTTCATCATCGGAACGGGCAGCAGGTGCGCGTTCGGGCCACCGAGGTAGCGGAAGAGCGGGAGGTCGGATGCCTCGGAAGCCGCGTGGGCCACGGCGAGCGAGACGCCGAGGATGGCGTTGGCGCCGAGCGAGCCCTTGTTCTCCGTGGCGTCCAGGTCGAACATCGCCTGGTCGATGAGGCGCTGCTCGGTGGCGTCGTACCCGACGAGCTCCGGGCCGATCTGCTCGATCACGGCGAGGACGGCCTTCTCGACGCCCTTGCCGTGGTAGCGGTTGGGGTCACCGTCGCGAAGCTCGATGGCTTCGAACGCGCCGGTGGAGGCGCCGGACGGAACAGCAGCACGTCCCGTGCTGCCGTCGTCGAGGCCGACCTCGACCTCGACCGTGGGGTTGCCCCGGGAGTCGAGGATTTCCCTGGCTACGACGACGTCGATGGACGGCACGAGGCATCTCCTTCTGGGATATGACACTGGATGTGCAGGGTCACTGTGGCCTTGCGACACGAGCCTAACCGGCCCGGCCCGCTCCGTCGGCCGACCGCCCGTCCCCTGGGACGAAAAAGGACCCAAGAGCCTGCATTCCGGGCGAATCTCCAGAAATTTACTGGCCAGTAACTACAAAGGTTGAACGCTCACCGGCATCGCCGGCCCTCCGCGGACCCGTGGACGCGCCCCGGCCCGGCGCACACGGGGGGTGTGAGCGCGCCGGGCCGGGGAGCACTTCGGGTGCCGACGGGCACCCTCGTCCCGGAGGGAGGAGAGCTCCGGGACTACTTCAGGTGGAGCTGCTGACCCGGGAAGATCAGGTCGGCCTTCTGGACGATGTCGTCGTTCAGCGTGAACAGCTTGTGCCAGCCGCCCTTGACGTTCTCCGCAGCGGCGATCTTGCTGAGGGTGTCGCCGGTCTTCACCTTGTACTCGCCGTCACCCTTCGCGACCTTGCCGCCGGTCGGGGTGGTGACGGTCTTCTCGGCCTCGGGGGCCGTGCGCTTCTCGCTGCGCGTGGTGGGCTGCTCGGCCTTGCGCTCCGGCGCGGCCTGCGGGGCCGTGTCGCCGTTCTTCGCGGAGCCGGTGTCGACACCCGGGTCCACGCCGTCGTTCGTCAGACCGCCGGCTCCCGCGCAGGCCCAGGCACCCGGGCCCTGCATGGCGAGAAGCTTCTCGGCGGTGGCTATCTGCTGGCTCTTGGTGGCCAGGTCGGCCCGGGAGGCGTACTGCGTACCGCCGGCGGCCGCCCAGCTGGACGCCGAGAACTGCAGGCCGCCGTAGTAGCCGTTGCCGGTGTTGATGGACCAGTTGCCACCGGACTCGCACTGCGCGACGGCGTCCCACGTGGAGACGGAGGCGGCGGAGGCGCCCGTCGCACCCATCAGCGGGACGGCGACGGCGGCGCCGGCGACTGTGGCCAGGGTGGCGACACGGACGGCCTTGGACGAGCGGCGGTGCTTGGCCTTGCTGGAAAGCAGCATGGTTCTCCTCACCGACGCCTACGAGGTGAGCTGTCGGGTTCGGGCTGTGAGTCGCCCGGTCGCCCGCTGTGGCAGGCGACTTCACCCCAAGCCGGTCCTGACCGTCTCTCGACGGCCGGGCACGGCACTTACCTGGGTCCCCCGCTCCTGCCTACGGCGCTTTACGCGTCTGTCCCCTTCGGCCGACGGCAGGATTCGGCGTGACGGTCGAAGGTGCCCGCGGTGCGAGCGGTTACGACCGTAAACACAGGCAACCCCGACATTCAAAGATGGACATAACGGGTTATCAGCGCGAACCGCCCTCGCAAGGTCAATCGTTTCCGCAGGTCGGAGGCGATCTGAGCCGAGCGGGCGGCCGTGGTGCGCCAGTTGAAGCAAAGAGACCCATGTCTCACTTACGCATAAGTGGACATAGGCCTCTGAACTACCCCCGTTTTCGGGGTGTTTTCCCGTTTTCGATCAGTCGCCGGCGGGGGACCCCGCGCCGGTCTCCGCCCCGGTCTTCGCGCTTGCCTCCGTGTCCGCGGTGGCGGAGTCCGCCGCCTCGTGGACCCCGAGGTCGAGATCCTGGCCCGGGAGGATGAGGTCGGGGTCGGAGCCCAGCTCGTCCTTGTTGGCCTCGTAGAGAGCGGGCCAGCCGCCGGGCAGCTCCTGCGCGTCGGCGATCGCCCAGAGGTTGTCGCCCTCGCGGACGGTGTACGTGCCACCGAGGCCCGCCGCCGCGCCCTTGCGCGCCTCGGCGTCACCGCGCGAGGCGTGCCGGCCGGACTCGCGGTCGCTCTCCGCACCCGTCCCGGCGCTCGCCTCGGGAGCCGGGGTGCCGCGGTGCTTGCCGCCCGTCACATCCTCGCCCCGTGCGGCTCCGGCGTCGGCGGAGGCGTCGGGCGAGGGGGTGGCGGAGGGGGACGACGCAGGAGAGCCGGCACTGCCGGACGCCTCGGCACCCGCGGCCTTGCCGCCCTCGGCACCCTCTCCGTCCCGCTCCCCCGCGCCGGCGTCACCCTTCGCGCCCGATGCGCCCGACCTGTCCGCCTTGCCGGTCCCGTCCGATGCCGCCGGCACGGACGTGTCCGAGGGACTCGCGGAGTCCGCCGGTGCGGCGCTCGGGTCACCGCCCGGGTCGACGCCCGGCAGCGAGTCGTCCATCGCCAGACCGGAGATCACCGCACAGCTGGGCCACGCCTGCGGCCCCTTGGCGTCCAGCATCTTCTCGGCGACCGCGATCTGCTGCGAGCGGCTGGCGAGGTCGGCCCGCGCCGCGTACGCCGTGCCGCCGTAGGCCGACCAGGTGTCCTGCGAGAACTGCAGGCCGCCGTAGTAGCCGTTGCCGAGGTCGGCGCTCCACATGCCACCGCTCTCGCACTCGGCGACCCGGTCCCAGGTCGACGCCTCGGCGGCGTGCGCACCTGCCGCACCGAGCAGCGGGATGGCGATGGCCGATCCCGTCACGCCCGCGGCGACGACGATGGCGGGTGCCTGACGAGGGCGACGGTGTCTGCCGTTCGCGGAGCCCATGGGATTGCCTTCCGTGTGACTGACATGTGACGGGTGAGTCGAACGGTGAACCTAGCCGCACTCGAACGTGTGTCACAAGTCGATGCAGGGGAGATCACGTGAAAGTCACGGAGTTGACAGACTGTCACCTTCGGTGCCCTTTTGTCCGGGATCGAACTCCACGGGCAGAGTGCGCAGTCCGCGCATGATGAGCCCGCCGCGCCACCGCACGTCGTCGGCTTCCGGAGCGAGCCGCAGGTCAGGAAGTCGCCTCAGCAGGGTGGCCAGCGCCGTCCGCCCCTCCAGACGGGCCAGCGGCGCTCCCAGGCAGTAGTGGATCCCGTGGCCGTACCCGAGGTGCTGATTGTCACTCCGCGCGAGGTCCAGGACGTCCGCGTCCCGGAAGCGCTCCGGGTCGCGGTCCGCGGCCGCCAGCACCACGAGGACAGGGTCCCCGACCCCGATGTCCTGCCCTCCGAGGGTCACGGGCTCGGTCGCGTACCGCCAGGTGGCCAGCTCCACCGGACCGTCGTACCGCAGCAGTTCCTCGATGCCGGTGGCCAGCAGCCCCTCCTCGCCCGCGGCGAGGGAGCGCTGCAGCCGTCCGCGCTGCTCCGGATCGCGCAACAGGGCGTAGGTGCCGTTGCCGATCAGATTCACGGTCGTCTCGAAACCGGCGAAGAGGAGGATGAACGCCATCGCCGCGGCCTCGTTCTCGGTGAGGTGCTCACCGTGGTCGCTCGCCCGGATGAGCCCCGAGATCAGGTCGTCACCGGGATCCTCCCTCTTGCGGTGGATGAGTTCGGCGAGGTATCCGCGCATCTTCTTGACCGACCTGGCGACCCCGCCGCGCGGACCGCCACCGTGACGGATCATCATGCCCGCCCAGTCGCGGAAGTCGTCCTGGTCCTCCGGCGGCACTCCCAGCAGGTCGCAGATCGCGTAGATGGGGAGCGGGAAGGCGAAGTCGTGGATGAGGTCCGCCTTGCCCTCCTCGACGAAGGAGTCGATGAGCCTGTCGGTCAGCTCCTGCACGCGCGGGGCGAACTCGGCGACCCGGCGCGGTGTGAAGGCCTTGGAGACGAGCCGGCGCAGCCGGGTGTGGTCCGGCGGGTCGATGTTGAGCAGATGCGTCATCAGCTCCGCCTTGCGCTCCCCGGGGATGCCCGTCTTCCCCTTGGCCTTCGCCGACCCGGCGTGGTGCGCGGGGTTCTTCGAGAGCCGGGGGTCGGCGAGGGCCTGCTTGGCATCGGCGTACCGGGTCACCAGCCAGGCCTCCACCCCGCTGGGCAGCGCGGTCCGGTGTACGGGGCTGTGCTCGCGGAGCCAGGCGTAGGCGGGGTAGGGGTCGGTCGCGAACTCCCAGGTGAAGAGCTCGGGCGCGTCGCCGGGGGCGGTACGGCCGGCGGGGCACCCGGCGGGAGGGACGGAGGGGGTGCCGGCGGCCGAGCGAGGGGGAGGGCCGGCGGGGTGGTCGGCCGGGGGGCCGGAAGGGCTGCCGGCCGAAGGGCCGGCGGGATCGTCGGCGGGGTCGTCGTTCACTCCTCGACGGTATCCGCCGCCGTGCCGTGTCCCTCCGCCGCCCGGATGGCGTCCCGGTAGGTACGGGCGGCGGCCCGAAGCGCGGCCTCCGGATCGGTGCCGTCCTGCTCGGCCCGCACCGCGAGGGCGAGGAGCCGGTAGCCGATGCCGTCGCCCTCCGGGAGCGCCACGTCCAGCCCGGCCGTACGGACCCGCCCGGCCAGCTTCGCCGCGAGGGCCAGGCCGGGCTGGCCGAGCGGGACCCCGTCGGTGACCGAGTCGCGCTGCTTCTCGATCGCCTTGGTCCGCAGCCAGTGGGCGTGCACGTCCTCCGGGGTCTCGGCGGTCTCGTCACCGAAGACGTGCGGATGGCGGTGGATCAGCTTCTCCACGATCGTGCCCGCGACATCGTCGATCGCGAAGGGTTCCTCCGGGTCCTCCTGGGCGATCCGGGCGTGGAAGACGACCTGGAGCAGGACGTCTCCGAGCTCTTCCCGCAGCTCGTCCCGGTCGCCGTCCTCGATGGCCTCGACGAGCTCGTACGCCTCCTCGATGGCGTACTTCGCGAGGCCCTTGTGCGTCCTCTGCGAGGACCAGGGGCATTCCCGCCTGATCCGGTCCATGACCTGCACCAGGTCCAGGAGCCGCGCGCCCGGCAGGTCGTAGGAGCCGGGCAGGAGCTCCAGGTCCGGCATGTGCACCCGGCCGGAACCGCCGAGGCGGGCCAGCCCGTCGGTCAGCGGCTGGTTGCCCTCGCCACCCACCAGCACCACGACGGTCCGCCCGCCCGCGCAGGCGTCCACGAGCTCCTGGGCCGAGGGGGCCGCGTGCTCGACGACGACGCCGGCCTCCGCCATGTACGGCAGCTGCGGGTGGTCCGCCTCGGCGCACAGCACGCGGTCGGCGGTGCGCAGCGTATGCCAGGCGGGCCAGGACAGCAGCCCCGGCGCGACCCGGTGGCTGGCGGTGAGCAGGACGATGCGGCCGGATGCTTCAGCGTTCACACCCCCGAACCTACCCCGGCCGTCCCGTACGGCGTCCCCCGCTCGGCCGCCCTGCGTCCGGACCGCGGCCCGCACCCCGGGCGCGCCCAGCGGCTCTACGCCGCCACGGCCGACAACACGGGTATCAGCTGTGCCACCGCGTCCAGTTCCCTGCCGCCGCCGATCCGCGGGAAGAACACACGCAGAGCACCGCTCTCCCGCGCCTCGTCGACGAGGTCGAACGAGTACTTCATGAGCCCCCGCTTGACCTCCGTCCGCTTCAGGTTCTCGAGCGGGAGGACGCCCACGAGCCGGTCGGGTTTCGCGAACGCCTGGTTCGCCTGGAACAGGAACAGGCGCTCCCCGGTCACCGCGAGGTACATCGGCTGCGGCGCCATGGCCATCGACATCGCACCACCGCTCAGCACCGCCGCGGCGATCCCCATCGCCACGTTCTTCCTGAACGAGACCTCGCTCAGGTTCACCAGCGCGGTGGCCCCCACCTGCTCACCGGGCTCCAGCAGTTCCGTGACGGCAACCAGCAGCGCCCGACGTCGTCTCGCGTTCACAACACATCCCAGGGACGGACCGAAATAGAGGTGCGGCGAGCGGACGCAGAGGACTACGCCGAGACCACACCCCTACCAGGGCCGTGACCTCTCGGAACCGTGCAGGGCTCAGCACGCATGACCGGCATACCTTGCCACACGGAACACCCCCCACCGCACCGCCGTGTCCCCACGGTCAGGCGCCCGCCTCGGGCTGCCGGTCCGGGAAGGTCGTGACCTGGGTGATCCACGGGACCTTGTGGGTGCTGAGCTGCACCTTCTTGTCGTCCCAACTGCCGTAGCGGGGGTTGACGTCGATGTGCAGGGCCGTCGACGCCTCGGTGAGCGCCTGCCCTACCTTCTGCAGGCCGGCCGGGCTCTGCAGGTCCGCACCGAGCGCCCGTGCCAGCTTCGGGAGCTGGACCTCCTGACGGAGGCTGTCCTCGATCTGCTCCGGTGCGATCCAGCGCTGTTCGAGCATCATGGTCCGCAGCCCCTCGTCTCCGCCGGACTGCGCGGCCGCCGCGTTACGGGTCTGCTCGATCTCCCTGCGGCTGACGCTGACTCCGGCGTCCTCGGCGGCACGGTCCAGAACCCGGCCGAAGATCAGCCCGGACAGTTTGACCCGGGTGAGCTGCCCGGACGCCTTCACCAACTCCACGGACCGGGCCGAGGCCTGCTGGGCGTCGCGCACGTCCGCCGTGTGCGCCTGGACGGTGGCCACATCGATGCGATCACCGCCGACCACGGCCGCGGCACCCGGATGGGCCTCGCTGCCGCAGGCCGAGAGAAGCGGTGCCGCGAGGAGCGTTGCGGCGGACAGAGCGAGCGCGGTGCGACGACGGCGGTGCAAAGGAGCCTCCCGGGGAGAGTTTGTGCATCAGTGCACAAGCCTTGCGGTGATCGATGTTAGGCAGTGGAGGTGGCTGAGGCCACCGGTTCGACCAACGATTCGGGAGGAGATGGGGATGTGGGCCTTCCTCGGGAGCGCAGACCACCCGCCGGCCGTGTTCCCGCCTTCGGGGGCGCCGTCCCTGACCGACCACGCTCCGACAAGTCGGCCCAGTCGCGTTTCCGGATGGTCGATCAGCGCCGCCCTGATCCCCGTGCTCGTCGTTGCGATGCGAGACCTGCCCCCATCCGACCTTGCACACCACTACGCACGTGCGCACGTTTCCCGGATCAGTGCCACCTGACGCGCAACCGCCTCCCGACACATGGGCTCATTCCGTTCCGCCACCCGTGGGCAGCTTCTGGTCGGGGCAGGCCGTCAGCACCTTCTTCATCGCGTCGCGCTCGGCGGCCGTCACCCACAGCCCGTACTTCTTCTTGACCGACACCTGCCCCGCCACGTACGTACAGCGGTAGCCCTTGTTGGGGGGCAGCCAGGTCGCCGTGTCCCCGTCCCCCTTGCGGCGGTTGGTCGACGAGTCGGCGGCCACCAGGTTGAGCGGGTCGTTGGCGAAGGCCCGCCGTTTGCCGTCGCTCCACTGCTGGGCGCCCTTCTGCCACGCGTCGGACAGGGCGACCAGGTGGTCTATGTCCACCTTGCTGCGCCCGCGCCGGAAGGTGATGCGCGTCCCCGTGTACGGGTCGGGGTCCAGGACCCCGCTGAGCACCTTGCAGCCGTCGGCGTCGCGGGAGACGTCGTCGAGCTGGCCGGCGAGTATGTCGTCGCGGGTGCCGCAGCCGTTGTGGTCGGTATCCGCCCAGGCGGAGCCGAACTCGTCCCGGTCGTAGCCGGTCTTGGGGGCCCGGCCCTTCACGGTGAGCGTGCCCACGGCCTGGAGCGCCGAGCCGGCGGCGGCAGGGCCGGCGGGAGCGGGCGAGGACGTCGGTGGACCGGTCAGGTCCTCGCAACCGGTCACGGCGAGCGTGCCCGTCAGGGTCAGCGTCAGCAGGGGCAGGAGGCGGTGTCGGGGCCGTACGGCCCGAAAAGGCGTCACAGCCGACCAGCCTAGGGGCCGGAGGGCGGGAGCGGGGTGGGCGGGCCGTACCCGGACGGCCCGCTCCCGGCCGAGGCCGCCCCAGCGCTGCGGTCCTGGCCGGGAGGCGGAGGCCGCGGACCCGGAGCGGGAGCCCGCCGACCCGGAGCGGGCGCCCGGGGGTCCTCCTCACACCTTCCCGATGCCCAGCGTCGTCTCGGACGGCAGCAGCCCCGATCCGACGGCCTCCACCCACAGGGGCCCCAGCAACTCCACGAGCCGCTCGTGCTGCTGGTCGCCCAGCGCCCGCCACGGGCCGGACGCCGCCTCGTCCGTGCGCCGTTCGACGTCCGCGCGCAGTGCCCGTCCGGCGTCCGTGGCCGTGCCGTCGGCCTCCAGCAACCCGCGGTCGAGCAGCCGGCGCCGGGCGGCCTCCCATGCGTCCCGCCCCCACCCGCGGCTCTCGAACACCTCCGGTCGGGCCGCGCCGACGGCCGCGAAGGAGACCAGCGACTCCACCGGGTCGAGGCCCGCCGCGACCAGCGCGGCGACGTGTCCGTCGCCCCGGTGCTCCCGCAGGACCGTGGCCGCCTGCCAGAGCACCAGGTGCGGCGCGTCCGGCCACGGCAGGGCGGCGTTCGCCTCGGCGAGCGGGCGGCCGGTGACGTCCGCGGCCCGTGCCGCGCGCTGCGCCAGTGCGGCCGCCTCGGCGAGCCCTGGGCTGTGCACCCGTTCGCCGAAGAGGGCCCGGTACGCCCGGTCGACCGCCCTCGTCCGCGCCTCGAGCACCGCCCGCGGAGGCGCCACCGGAGTCCCCGCCGGGACGTACCTGCCGACCATGTCCGGGCTGAAGCTGTGGAAGACCGCGGTCACCCGGCCCGGTCCGGCCTGCCCGAGCGGTGCCGCACGCCAGGCGAAGTAGCTCGGCCAGCGCTCGCCCGTGGCGTAGCCGAGGGCCGCGGCCTCGTCGAACACCTCCGGCGCGTAGTAGAAGACGGCGTGCAGCGGCTCCAGCAGGTGCCACATCCGGCGTGTGAAGCCCAGCTCGTCCGACATGTTCCGGCCTCCCCCGACAGGTCATCTTGTCAATGACTAGATACCCAGGATGGGCCCGGGCCCCGAACTTGTCAATGACCAGATAGGGCGTACGGTTGCGTGCCATGACCAGTGACCGCGCCTACCACCACGGTGACCTGCGGCGCGCCGTACTCACCGCCGCACTCGACACCATCGCCGCCGACGGGCCCGACGCCCTGTCCCTGCGAAGCCTCGCCCGCCGCGCGGGCGTCTCGCACTCCGCACCGGCCCACCACTTCAAGGACCGCACCGGACTGCTGACCGCGGTCGCCGCCGAGGGGTACGCCCTCCTCGCCGACGCCCTGACCGAAGCCCCGGACCTGCGGGAACGGGGCGTGGCCTATGTGCGGTTCGCGATCGGCCACCCCGCGCACTTCCAGGTGATGTTCCGCCCGGAACTCCACCACGCCGACGACCCCGCGCTGCTCGCCGGCAAGGCCCGCGCCACCGACGCGCTGCGCGCGGGGATCAGCGGCCTGCCCGAGACGGCCCGGGGCGACGACGAACGGCTCGCCGGCATCGCCGCCTGGTCACTGGCGCACGGCTTCGCGACCCTGCTGCTGAGCGGCAGCCTGGACGAACCGGTGGGCGGCCGGGACCCGGGGGACGTCTTCCGGGCCCTGGCCGCGTCGACCTTCGCCCGGGGCGCCGGCCAGGACGCCGCCCGGGACGCCCATCAGGCCCCCGGCCACGGCCAGGACGGCGGCTGACCGGGCGGCCCGGGGCCGCCCGCACACCCGGGCGGCCCGGACTCCGGGGGTGCGCCGCGGGCTACGACCCCAGGATCGTCGTGAGGAACTCACCGGTCCAGGACAGCAGTTCGCGTCCCACCACCGGCTTGCCCCCGATACGGCCCGCCGTCGGGCGCGGGACGAGGATCTGGTGGGCGGCCGGCTTGATGACCGTCTTCGGGTGCAGCCGCTTCAGGCGCAGCTCCTGCGACTCCCGCAACTCCACCGGTGCGAAGCGGATGTTGGGCCCCTGGAGCACGATCTCGCCCACCCCGCAGGCCCGGGCCAGCATCCGCAGTCCCGCCACGAGCAGGAGGTTCTCCACCGGCTCCGGCAGCTTGCCGTACCGGTCGGTGAGCTCCTCGCGCACCGCCCTGATGTCCTCCTCCGAGTTCGCCGAGGCGATCGCCCGGTACGCCTGGAGGCGCAGCCGCTCTCCGGGGGCGTAGTCGTGGGGCACGTGCGCGTCGACCGGCAGCTCGATCTTGACCTCCAGCGGCGGCTCCTCCTCCGCGCCACCGTCCACCGCCGCCCGGTAGTCGGCCACCGCCTCGCCGACCATCCGGATGTACAGGTCGAAGCCGACTCCCGCGATGTGGCCGGACTGCTCGCCGCCCAGCAGGTTGCCCGCGCCCCGGATCTCCAGGTCCTTCATCGCCACGTACATGCCCGCGCCCATCTCGGTGTGCTGGGCGATCGTCGCGAGGCGCTCGTGCGCGGTCTCGGTGAGCGGCTTCTCCGGGGGGTACAGGAAGTAGGAGTAGCCGCGGTCCCGGCCACGGCCGACGCGGCCGCGCAGCTGGTGCAGCTGGGACAGGCCGAAGTTGTCCCCCCGCTCCACGATCAGCGTGTTGGCGTTGGAGATGTCGATGCCGGACTCGACGATCGTCGTGGAGACCAGTACGTCGAACTTCTTCTCCCAGAAGTCGACGACGACCTGCTCCAGCTGACTCTCCCCCATCTGCCCGTGCGCCGTCGCGATCCGCGCCTCGGGCACGATCTCGCGCAGCCGCGCCGCGGCCCGGTCGATGGATTCCACCCGGTTGTGGATGTAGAAAACCTGGCCCTCGCGCAGCAGTTCACGCCGCACGGCCGCACCGATCTGCTTCTCCTCGTACGGCCCGACGAAGGTGAGGACGGGGTGCCGCTCCTCCGGGGGCGTCGTGATCGTCGACATCTCCCGGATGCCGGTGACGGCCATCTCGAGCGTGCGGGGGATGGGCGTCGCGGACATGGTGAGGACGTCGACGTTGGCGCGGAGCTTCTTCAGCTGCTCCTTGTGCTCGACGCCGAAGCGCTGCTCCTCGTCGACGATGACGAGGCCCAGGTCCTTGAACCTCGTCTCCGACGAGAACAGCCGGTGCGTGCCGATCACCAGGTCGACGGAGCCGTCGCGCAGCCCCTCCAGAGTCGCCTTCGACTCCGCGTCCGACTGGAAGCGGCTCAGTGCCCGCACGTTGACGGGGAACTGGGCGTACCGCTCGGTGAACGTGCCGAAGTGCTGCTGCACCAGGAGCGTGGTGGGCACCAGGACGGCGACCTGCTTGCCGTCCTGGACCGCCTTGAAGGCCGCCCGCACCGCGATCTCCGTCTTGCCGTAACCGACGTCGCCGCAGATCAGCCGGTCCATCGGGACGGACTTCTCCATGTCCTCCTTGACCTCGGCGATCGTGGAGAGCTGGTCGGGCGTCTCCGCGTACGGGAAGGCGTCCTCCAGTTCCCGCTGCCACGGGGTGTCCGGGCCGAAGGCGTGGCCGGGGGCCGCCATCCGCGCGGAGTACAGCTTGATCAGGTCGGCGGCGATCTCCTTGACGGCCTTCTTGGCGCGCTGCTTGGTCTTGGTCCAGTCGGCGCCGCCGAGCCGGTGCAGCGTGGGCGCCTCGCCCCCTACGTACTTGGTGACCTGCTCCAGCTGGTCGGTCGGGATGTAGAGGCGGTCACCGGGCTGGCCGCGCTTGGCGGGGGCGTACTCGACGAGGAGGTACTCGCGGGTCGCACCCTGCACCGTGCGCTGCACCATCTCGATGTAGCGGCCCACACCGTGCTGCTCGTGCACGATGTAGTCGCCCGCCTGGAGGGTGAGCGGGTCGATGGTCTTGCGGCGCCGGGCCGGCATCCGGCCCAGGTCCTTCGTGGCCGTGCGCTGTCCGGTCAGGTCCGTCTCGGTGAGCACGGCGAGCTTCAGGCCCGGGTCGACGAAGCCGTGGTCGACGGCGCCGCACGAGACGTGGACGAGCGAGGGCGTGAGTTCCGCCAGGTCCTGGTCGAGGCGGGCCGCAATGCCCTCCGTGCCGAGGACCTCCACCGTGCGGGAGGCGGGTCCCTGGCCCTCGGTGACGTACACCGTGCGCCACCCGTCGGCGAGCCAGCCCTTCGTGTCGGCCAGCGCCCTGGCGGTGTCGCCGCGGTACGCCTCCGGGGCGCGCATCCCCAGCTTGAGGGTGTCCCCGTCCAGGTCCTCGTCCGCGGCGAACGGGGAGACCGACCACCACATCATGCCCAGCTCGCGGGCCCGGTCCCGGACGTCCGCGATGCCCCACAGCGAGGCCGCCCCCACGTCGATGGGCGCCTCACCGCCGCCCGCGGTGGCGGCCCAGGACGCCTGGAGGAACTCCTGGCTCGTGGCGACGAGGTCGGCCGCCCGGGTGCGCACCCGCTCCGGGTCGCAGACCAGGGCCATCGACCCCTTCGGCAGGACGTCGAGCAGCAGCTCCATCTCGTCCACGAGCACGGGGGCGAGGGACTCCATGCCCTCGACGGCGATGCCCTCGGCGATCTTGCCGAGCAGCTCGCCGAGCTCGGGGTGCGCCTCGGCGAGGGCCGCGGCCCGGGTGCGTACGTCGGCGGTGAGCAGCAGTTCCCGGCAGGGCGGCGCCCACAGTCCGTGCGCGGCCACCTCCAGGGACCGCTGGTCGGCGATCTTGAAGTAGCGGATCTCCTCGACGTCGTCGCCCCAGAACTCCACCCGGAGGGGGTGTTCCTCGGTCGGCGGGAAGACGTCCAGGATCCCGCCGCGCACGGCGAACTCCCCGCGCTTCTCGACCAGCTCGACGCGGGCGTACGCCGCTGCCGCGAGGGCGTCCACGACCTCCCCGAGATCGGCGGTCTGCCCACTGCTCAGCGCCACCGGCTCCAGGTCGCCGAGGCCCTTGACCTGCGGCTGGAGCACCGAACGGATGGGCGCGACCACCACGGAGACCGGGCCGGTCTCGGGGTCGTCCTGCCGGGGGTGCGCGAGCCGGCGCAGCACGGCGAGGCGGCGGCCCACGGTGTCCGAGCGGGGCGACAGCCGCTCGTGGGGCAGGGTCTCCCAGGACGGGAACTCCGCGACCGTGTCCGGCGGCAGCAGGGTCCGCAGCGCTGCCGCCAGGTCCTCGGCCTCCCGGCCGGTCGCGGTGACGGCGAGCACGGTGCGCCCGGCCCGGCGGGCCAGGGCGGCCACCGTGAAGGGGCGGGCGGCGGGCGGGCCGACGAGGTCGACGTGGGGCCGGTGGCCGTCGGCGGCGGCCTTCACCGCTTCCGAGAGCGCCGGGTCGGTGACGACGACATCCAGCAGACCGTGCAGGCTCATGAAGGGATTCCGTCCGGTGTGGCGAGGTGTGAGCAACGCGAAGGGCCCGACACGTGTCACGGGCCGGGGGCTCCAGCGTACGACGCCGGTGTGTCACCCGCGCGAGGGAACGCCGTTGTCCGGACGGCGGCGGCTCGCCCCGGGCCCGGCCGGAGGGCCGGGGGCCGCCGCCCGAGCCGGGCGGGGCCCGCGGAGCGGTCCGCCGGTCCCGCCCGCCCGACGACGGACACGGGACGCGGTCCGGCCCCGGGGCGTTTGGAGGAACGCCCCGGGGCCGGACCAGTCATCCTACGGTGGGCTCCGTCACCCGTCCGTGGCGATCGCGGCGAGGACGTTCATCCGCCCGGCCCGGAAGGCCGGGATCAGGGCGGCGAACAGCCCGACGAAGGCCGAGGCGACGAACACCGTGATGATCGTCGGCCACGGGATCTCCAGGACGCCGAGGCCCTCCAGCGCGAGCAGCTTCTGTGCGGAGGTGCCCCAGCCCATGCCCAGGCCGAGTCCGAGCAGCGCGCCGAACAGCGCGATGACCACGGACTCCAGCCGGATCATGCGGCGCAGCTGGCGGCGGGAGAGGCCGATCGCCCGCATCAGGCCGATCTCACGGGTCCGCTCGACGACCGAGAGGGCCAGGGTGTTCACCACACCCAGCACCGCGACGATGATCGCCAGCGCGAGCAGCCCGTACACGATGTTGAGGAGCTGGCCGATCTGGTCCTTCAGGTCCTCCTTGAAGTCGGCCTGGTTCTGCACCTTGTACTGGGGGTACCCGGCCAGCGCGCTCTTGAGGGCTGCGTACGCCTCCTTCTCCTTGCCGTCCTGCGCCGAGGCGAACATGATCATGTTCTTGGGCATCCGGCCGTCCGGCACGTACTTCTCGGCGGTCGTGGTGTTGAGGTACATCGCCCCCTGGTCCACGTTCGTGTCGTCGGAGGTGATCGCCGCGACCTTGAGCTTCGCCGTGTCGCCCGCCTTGAACGCGACGGTGATCTCGTTCCCGACCTCGATGCCGTGCAGCTCGGCGTAGTCCGAGCCGACGGACATGGAGTCCGCGCCGTACGCCTTCGCCAGGTCGCCGGAGAGGGTCTCGCGGCGCAGGTCCTGGGGGTAGGTGGGGTCGGCGGCGGTGACGTGCTCGTCGACCGTCGAACCGTCGGGGTTGGTGAGCTTCGCGGCGAGCATCTTGTAGTCGGTGACGTGCTCGATGCCGGGCACCTTCTCCATGGCCTCGGCGGCCTGCGGCACGATCAGCTGACCGGTGCTGGACTGGACGATGAAGTCCGTGCCGACCGACCTGTCCAGCTCGTCGGTGGCCGAGGCCACCATCGACGAGCCCACCACCGAGAGGCAGGCCACCAGGGCCAGGCCGATCATCAGCGCCGCACCGGTGGCACCGGTGCGCCGCGGGTTGCGCAGCGCGTTGCGCTCCGCCAGCCGCCCGACCGGGCCGAACAGCCGCAGGACGACGATGCTGAGCCCCCGCACGACCAGGCCGGCGAGCAGCGGGCCGATCACGATGAAGCCGATCAGGGTGAGGACCACGCCCAGGGCGAGGAAGACGGAGCCCTCGCTCGCCTCGTCCGCCCGCGTCGTCGCCCACAGACCCGCGGCGCCGGCGCCGGTGAGGACCAGGCCGATCCCGGCCCGGACCCAGCCGGACTTCGCGTCCGCCGGGGTCCCGGCGTCACGCAGGGCGGCCATCGGCGACACCTTGCCGGCCCGGCGGGCCGGGATGTAGGCGGCGAGGACGGTCACGACCACCCCGAGCACCAGTCCGACGACGGGGGTCGTCCAGGCGACGGTGAGGTCCTCGGTGGACAGCTCCATCCCGATGGCGCCCATGAGCGACATGAGCCCGACGGCGAGCCCGATCCCGGCACCGACGCCGAGGACGGATCCCACGGTGCCCAGGAGCACCGCTTCGACGAGCACCGACCGGTTGACCTGCTTGCGGCTGGAGCCGATGGCCCGCATGAGGCCGATCTCACGGGTGCGCTGGGCGACGAGCATGGAGAAGGTGTTGACGATCAGGAAGATGCCGACGAGGAGGGCGATCCCGGCGAAGCCGAGCATCGCGTACTTCATGACGTCGAGGAAGGAGCCCATGGAGTCCTTGTTGGCCGCCGCGGCCTCGTCCTGCGTCTGCAGCTTGTAGGCGGCCTCGTCACCCAGGGCCGCGGCGACGTTCGCCTTCAACCGGGTGTCACTGACACCGGGTTCGGCCGTGACCGAGATGTGGGTGAAGACACCGGACGCGCCGAGCAGCTTCTGCTGCGCGGTGGCCGTGTCGAGGAAGACGACGGCCGCGCCCGGGTTGGTCACGGTGAAGGCGGCGATACCACTGATCTTCGCCCTGATGTCGCCGGTGACCGCGATGGTGCGCAGCTCGTCGCCGATCTTCAGGTGGTGCTTCTCGGCGGTGTCGGCGTCGACCATGACCTCGGTGGGGCCGCGCGGGGCGTGGCCGGAGGCGATCTCCATGGAGCGCAGGTCGTTGCGGGTCCAGTTGCCGGCGATCGTCGGGGCTCCGGTCTCGGATCCCATGTTCTTGTCGTGGCTGTCGACGACCGTGACGGACATGCTGGTCACGGCGCCCTCGGCCGCCTTCACCCCGTCGGCCTTCTCGACGAGGGCGACGGTGGAGGCGGGCAGCGCTTCGGGCCGGCCGTTCTCCGGCATGTCGTCCGCGTCGCCGGCCGCCTTCGGGCTGACGGTCACGTCGGCCGACGAGGCCGCGAACAGCTTGTCGAACGTGGTGTTCATCGTGTCGGTGAAGACGAGCGTGCCGCACACGAACGCCACCGACAGGAGGACCGCGACGGCGGAGAGCGCCATCCGTCCCTTGTGCGCGAGGAAGTTGCGCATCGAGGTCTTCCACACGGTCATGACGTCCGCCCGCGTGCGTCGAAGTCCTTCATGCGGTCCAGGACCTGGTCCGCCGTGGGGTTCTGCATCTCGTCGACGATGGAGCCGTCCGCGAGGTACAGCACGCGGTCCGCGTACGAGGCGGCCACCGGGTCGTGGGTGACCATGACGATCGTCTGGCCCAGGTCGTCGACGGACCTGCGCAGGAAGGAGAGCACCTCGGCGCCCGCCCGGGAGTCGAGGTTCCCGGTGGGCTCGTCGCCGAAGATGATGTCCGGCCGGGCGGCGAGCGCCCGGGCGACCGCGACGCGCTGCTGCTGGCCGCCGGAGAGCTGTGTGGGCCGGTGCTTGAGCCGCTCGGCGAGACCGACCGTCTCCACGACCTGCCGCAGCCAGGCCGCGTCGGGCTTGCGGCCCGCGATGTCCATCGGGAGCGTGATGTTCTCCAGCGCGTTGAGCGTCGGGAGCAGGTTGAACGCCTGGAAGATGAAGCCGATCCGGTCCCGGCGCAGCTGGGTGAGCTTCTTGTCCTTGAGCTTGGTGATCTCCGTGTCGGCGAGGTGGATCTCGCCCGAGGTGACGGTGTCCAGACCTGCCAGGCAGTGCATGAGGGTCGACTTGCCGGAGCCGGACGGGCCCATGATCGCCGTGAACTGCCCGCGGGCGATGTCCACGTCGACGTGGTCGAGCGCGACGACCCGGGTCTCGCCGGCGCCGTACGCCTTGACGACCTGTCGCGCTCGTGCGGCAACGGCCGTACGCCCTCCAGTGCCCCCGTGCCTGGGAATGCTTACAGCCGTTGTCACGGTGAATCTCCTCTGTGGGTCCATACGCGGACGGACGTCTCTGTGTACGTTGCGAGTCTCGTGCGCCGAAGGGTCCGGCGCGCTGGTGCCCGGCGCAGTCTTCGGGTGGGGTTTTCCCCACCCCGGCCGCTGTGGTCAGCCCGTGTCCGGCCTGCGGTCGCGGTGTAAGAACACGGTAAGGAGCGGTCCCGGTGCGGCACGTCCTCCAGCGGGAGGAACGACCCCTGGGCGGCAGGGCGGAGCTCCCCCTAGGGGAACGGGCCCCGAGGGTGGCACCTGAGTAGGGGTCTCACCCTTCGGCCGCCTCCTCCCGCCGGGCCGCCGATGGTGAAAGGCTGACCCCTCCGAGAAATAGGTGCATAGGGAAGGAAACCCTGTGGGCGGCGTGGACGGTGGACCGGGCGGCGCGGACCGCGCCGGCGGAGGGCTCGACGACGAGGCGTGCGACCGGGGCGGTGACCCGGGACGCGTCCGTCCCGGCGTCACCCCCCGCACCCCGGGCGCGGGACCGGGG
>NZ_JBEXWB010000025.1:0-39919 GCF_040629645.1 Streptomyces sp. NPDC005899
GCCGGGTTCGTCGCGCGCGCCTCGCGCGGGGGGCGCCCCGGGGCTCACGGAGCTGCTGCGGCGTGCCCCCCACCTCACTCCGGTGACGGTGGGGGCCTCGCCGCAGTCCGCCCGCTTCCCACCGGCCCGCCACCGGAGCGTTCCGGCCCGCACCCGGAATCGGCGGGTCCCGACCGGGCCACGGCAGGCCGGGGACGGGTCCGGTCAGCCCACCAGGTCCGGGGCGCGCAGCATCTCGGCCGGGATGCCCCAGGCGTCGACGAGGTCCGCCGCGAGGGGCCGGACCTTGCGGCAGAGGTCGTTCACCTCGCGGCTGATCGACTTGGACCGCTGGACGGTAAGCCGGCCGTGCTCCATGAACCAGGCCCGGTCCGCCTCGATCGTCGACAGGGCGAACAGGTCGCACAGCAGGCTCAGCGCGGTCCTGTTCCCGCTCTCCGGCAGCGCGCGCACCTTGTCGACGAACGCTTCCAGCACCAGCCGCTCGACGTGTGCGCGGGCGACCGCGATCACGTGGTCCTGCACCTGAGAGAAGACCGTGCCGGGATCGCGCTGCTGGTCGATCCCGCGCTTGAGCCGGCGGGCCACGCCGGCCAGCATGTGCTCCTCGCGGTAGCGGAGCATCGCGAGCTGGTACTCCGAGTCGAGGAGGCCGGCTTCCTGGTCCCACTCGTCGCCGCCGGGCAGCAGGTCGCGCACCCGCTCCAGCAGCTTGTGCGCCGAGGTCTTCTCCATGATCGTCTCGACTGCCAGGCCGGTGACGTGGCGAACCGTGCCGAGCTGGTCCAGGTCCTCGAACTCGCTCGCGTAGTGGGTGAGCAGGCCCTTGGCCACGAGTTGCAGCAGGACGTGGTTGTCGCCCTCGAAGGTGGTGAAGATGTCGGTGTCCGCCTTGAGGGCGGCGAACCGGTTGACGGCGAGGTAGCCGGCCCCGCCGCATGCCTCACGGCACTCCTGGACGACCCGGGTGGCGTGCCAGGTACCGAGTGCCTTGGTACCGGCGGCCCGCGACTCGAGCCGGCGCCGCGCCTGTGCGTCGTCCTCGATGCCGGAGAAGACGTCGTGCAGGTGCGTGCGCACGACGTCCTGCGCGAAGTGCAGCGCGTACGTCCGCGCGATGAGCGGCAGCAGACGCCGTTGGTGCAGCCCGTAGTCCAGGAGCAGTTGTTCGCCCGTGTCCGCGGTGGCTTCGAACTGCCTGCGCCGCACGGCGTACCTGGTGGCGATCGCGAGGGCGACCTTGGCGGCGTTGATCCCGGCCCCGCCCACACTGACCCGGCCCTGCACCAGCGTGCCGAGCATGGTGAAGAAGCGCCGGTCGGGGTTCTCGATCGAGCTTTCGTAGACGCCTTCGGGGGTGACGTCGGCGAACCGGTTGAGCAGTGCCTCGCGCGGCACCCGCACGTCGTCGAACCGGATGCGGCCGTTGTCCACACCGTTGAGGCCCATCTTCCGGCCGTCATCCTCGATGCGGACGCCGGGCACCACCTCACCGCCCGCCCGGATCGGCACCACGAACGCGTGCACGCCCCGGGACTTCCCGTCCACCTCGAGCTGGGCGAAGACGACCGCCAGCTCGCCGTGACGTGCCGCGTTGCCGATGTAGTCCTTGCACGACTGGTCGCCGGGCGTGGTGATGACGAACTCCTGGCCGGCGGCGTCGTACCGCGCCCGCGTGCCGAGGGCCTGGACGTTGGAGCCGTGGCCCGTCTCCGTCATCGCGAAGCAGCCCATGAGCTGCCCGGTGACCAGGTCCGGCAGATAGGCCTCGTGGTGGCGCCGGGTGCCCAGATGGAGGATCGCGCCACCGAAGAGCCCGAACTGCACACCGACCTTCACCAGCACCGACAGGTCCCCGAAGGCGAGGGTCTCGAAGGCGGCGATCGACGCGCCGACGTCTCCGCCCCCGCCGTACTCGGCCGGGAAGCCCATACCGGTCTGCCCCGTCGCGGCCATGTCGACCACGAGTTCACGCACCCGCTCGCGGAAGGCGTCGATGCCGAGCTCTTCGGCCTCTTCGAGGACGGAGGCATACCTGACCAGGTTGGTGCGGACGAGGTCGCGGACCTCGGCGTACTCTCCGTCGAGCACCTCCGTCAGTGCCCGGACGTCGACCTGGGGCTGCACGTATCCGCTCGAAGCAGTAGATGTGTCGTCAGTGGCCATGCCACTTCGCTACCCCGTCCGGCGATGATCAAGCGACCGCCCCGGGGAGCCCGGTGGAGCCCGGGCGGGCGCAGGGCAGCGGCCGCCCGGGCCCCGGTGGGCGGCCGTTCGGGCGTCCGGGCTTTCGGGGACGACTGCGGTGTCGGTCCGCTGACGTATCCTTCCCGCCACCGCACAACGACTCCGAGGACCGAGAGAATTGACTGCCGAGTCCGCTTTCCCGCTGCCCTTCCACGCCTCCCGCTCCATATCCTTCGCGACGCCCCGGACGTTGCGGGAACTCCGGATGATGGAGTGCAGTGCACACATCCGGGCGAAGCCGGGGTGGTTCGACAAGATGAACGATGCCGGCATCGTCGCCAGGTGGACGCGGGAAGCGGTCGCCCAAGGACTCACCGAGGCGCAGGTGCGGTACGTGCTCGCGGAACTCGCCCATTACGCGGCGCTGCGGGACGAACGGACCGGCATCGAGGTGTCCGCCGTCGACGGGGTGTGGCAGTCGGACACCCTGGTCGACGACGGGCTCGGAGTCCGGCTGCGCGAGGCCGTGCGGGTCCTGGAGCAGGTCCCCGAAGCGGAACAGGACTGGCACCCCGGTTCCGACGGCATGGTGCTGGACCTGGTGCACCCCTCGCTCTTCTGTCTGGTGAGAGGGGTGAGTGCGGCTCCCGAGCGAGCGTGGCGGAACCCGACGAGCCGATACTCCGCGTACGAGTTCTCGGAGAAGTTCCAGTGGCTGCCCACGGACGTCGACGTGAGCCCCGAAGGGGATGTCACCTTCCTGTCGTACGTCAACAACCTCCACCCCGGCACTCATCACGAACTGGCCTCCGTCCTGCCGGACCTCTTGGCCCGCTTCCTCCCGCTGTTCGAGAACGTGCTCACCGACCTGCGCCACCCGCGGCCCCTTCGGATCGAGGCCGATCCCTATGCGTGGTACGACTCCGAGCCGGCGTATCCGGACAGGTCCCTCCACGGTGACGACGAGGCCCACGCACAAGCCGTACGCGCCTGGGAGGAGGCCCATGACGACTGGTGGGAGAACCGCCGCCCGGTCGTTCCGGACGCCCCGGCCTTCACTCCGCCCGAGCCGCCGGACGAGTCCGTTCGAGTCGATCTGCGGGGCCGCACGCTCCAGGTCATCGTCAAGCTCGCCACCATTCGTCTCACCCCGGACAAGCCCGAGTACGCCGGTGGCTCCTGGCATGTCGAGGGGATGCTGAACGAGCGGATCGTCTCGACCGGCATCCACTACCGGGACAGCGAGAACATCACCGAAAGCCGGCTGGGCTTCCGGGCGGCACTGGACGACCCGCACTACGAGCAGAACGATGACAACGGTCTGCGCGAGGTGTACGGCCTGGAGGACGAGGACGCGCTGAACCAGACGCTGGGATCGGCATCGACCCCGGCGGGCCGCTGTCTGGCGTTCCCGAACATCCTGCAGCACCGCGTCGGGCCGTTCCGTCTCGTAGACCCCACCCGTCCGGGACATCGCAAGATCCTGGCCTTCTTCCTGGTCGACCCGTCGGAGAGGATCGTCTCGACATCGGACGTGCCACCGCAGCAACCATGGTCCGGCACCTCGACCATGACACTCGACGAGGCGCGGAGTCACCGCGAAGAACTCATGCGCGAGCGCAAGTTCTTCGTCGACGAGCACAACGAGCAGCTCTACGAACGGGAGTTCTCGCTCTGCGAGCACTGAGCTTCTCCCGAGGAGAGCCTCCCTCCCCGACGGCCCGGCATCCGCGCCGGGCCGTCGCCACCCGAGGGGGACCTGGTCGGCCCTGGTGCGACGGGAGGCGGCCGGGCAGGCTAGTTTGCTCGAATGAGTCTTCTCGATGATGTGGCCGAGCGCGACGGCTGGCGCTGCTGGGTGTGTGACGAAGCGGTCGACCCCGACGAGTCGGTGAACGACCCGCGGGGACCCAGCGTCGACAGCCGGACTGCCGACCGGAAGGCCAAGGTCGCGGAGCGGCTCGCACACCGCGGGTGCAATACCCGCAAGGGCGCGGTCAAGGCGGTCATCGCCTGGCCGGACCGGCTGTACGTGGTGGAACCCGCGCCACTGCTCACCGTGGCCGAGCGGCTGGAGCGGAAGGGGGGCCGCGAGATGGTGGGCCGTTGTCCGACCGAGCGGGACGCCCGGGAGACGGCGGACTGGCTGGTGGACCGGTTCTCCCGACTGGTACCCGGGCTGCCGGTCACCGCCGGCATCGAGCCCGGCGGGGGCCAGTTCCTCGTCATCCTGGCCGCCGGCCGCCGCTGACCAGGAAGATGCGGCGGGACGGGGCAACGGCGCGTTCGGCGCTCGTCACGCGAGGGCGCGGATCGCCTGGATGGTCCGGTCCACGCTGAGGGTTCCGTTCGCGCAGTCGCGCAGCAGGGCCGTCACCCGTTCGTCCTGGTACTCGCGCAGAGGTGCGGGTGGAGGCTCAGGCGCTGCGGCCTGGGCGACGTCGTCGCGGGTCAGGAGGTGGTCGGCCAGGGCGGCGCAGGAACGGTGCTGGAAGATGACGTCCGGCTTGACCGGGACGCCGAGGACCGTCGCGACCCGGCGGGCCAGGCGCACGTAGAGGACGGAGTTCAGGCCGAGTTGCCGGAACGACGCGTCCTCGTCGAAGCCCAGCGCCTCGTCGCCGATCTCCGGCTGGAGGACCTCGCGCCTGATCCGCTCGATCAGGTCCCGGCGTGGGTCGGGCGCGGGCTCGTGCGCGGTGGTGGTGATCCGGTCGATGAGCGGGGTGAGCACCTTCGACTCGCTCAGTTCCGTGAACACGGACACGCCCGCGTCCCGCAGGTACCGGATGCTGTCGGTCCAGCGGACGGGCTTGGCGATCTGTTCGGCGAGCAGCGAGCGGATCTCCTGCGCGTCGGGGCCGAACGGCCGGCCGGTCACGTTGGAGATGACCGGTGTCCGCGGTTCGCCCACGTCGACCGACGCGAGCAGGGAGCGGAAGCGCGCGGCGGCCGGGGCCATCGCCGGCGCGTGGAAGGGCCCGCTGACGCGGATCGGGACGAAGCCTCGGACGCCCTCCACCTCCTCGAAGACCGGTCTGATCCGGGCCAGTTCCTCGCGGCTGCCCGAGAGCACGAACTGCTCGGGTGCGTTGTGGTTGGCGATGACGACGCCGGTGGCACCGTGCTGCTTCAGGGTCTCCTCGACGATCTGCTCGGAGACACCGATGACTGCGGCCATCGCACCGCCGCCGATTCGGCTCATCAGTTCCGCACGGCGCCGCACCAGGGTCAGGCCGGTTTCGAAGTCGAAGGCGCCGGCCGCGAGCAGTGCGCTGTACTCGCCGAGGCTGTGGCCCGCGAAGAAGTCCGCGGGCGGCAGGTCCTCCCGGGCCGCCGACCAGTGCAGCGCGTTGACGACGTAGATCGCGGGTTGCGCGTACGCGGTGTCGGACAGCCGTCGTTCCGGGTTGTCCAGACAGAGTTCCTCGATCGAGTATCCGAGCACCCGGTCGGCGCGGCGGCCGAGGTCGGGGAACCTTCCGAACAGGCTGCGTCCCATCCCCTTCTTCTGCGTGCCCTGCCCCGGGAACACGTAGCAGCGCATCAGATCCGCCCGCCCCCGAGGTCGGATCCGGCCGGCGGCGTCGGCCACTCGGGGAGTTCCAGGATCCGGACCACGGCACACGTCCAGGTGAAACCGGCACCGACGCCGAGCAGCATGCAGAGGTCGCCGACGTCCACGGCGCGCTCCTTCACGAGGTGGTCGAGTCCGGCGATCTGGTCGCCCGCGCCGAGGTGGCCGACGGTGCGGCCCCAGGACCAGGTCGTGAGATCGAGGTCGACGTCGAGGGCGGCGAGGACCTCGCGCTGCAGCACGGTGCGTCCGAAGTGCGGAACGACGAACCGGGCGACGTCGCCGAGCAGGATCCCCGCGTCGTGCAGGGCTCGCTCGACGCAGTCGCTGAGGCCGGCCCGGAATCGGCGGGTGAACTCGTCGAGTTCCACGTCTCCCAGGTACTGCAGTTTGCGCAGACGCAGGTCGATGGGGTGCGTGGGGTCGTGGTGCGGGGTGAAGGGCGCGTCCCCGCGATGCAGGCGTTCGAGGGTGGGATCCGAGACCGTGGAGGTGCTGAGCACCTGGGCGAAACCGGACCTCCTGCTGAGCACCATCGCCGACGCGCCGTCGCCGGGGACGATGCCGATGTCGCTGTTCCAGCGGTCGATCGCGGGCGGAGCGACCTTGTCGGCGGTGGTCACCAGCGCCGCCACGTCGCCGGTGGCCGTGAGGGAGCGCGCCGCGATGTCCAACGCGGTCATGCAGCCGTTGGAAGCGTTCTTGACCTCGAAGGCGAGCGCCGAATGGTCCCCGAGTACTTCGCGGTGGATGTAGGAGGCCGTCGGGTAGAGCTCGAGGCCCTGGAAGTACACGCAGGCGTGCAGCAGCAGCGTGACGTCCTCGGCCCGGTGACCCGACCGTGCCAGGGCGTCTCTGGCGGCGGCCACCGCCATCTCGGGCGGGGCTTCGTCCGTGGCCTCGCAGATCGACTCGAGTTGCGTGTCCTCGGCGTCCTGGGCGTCGAACAGGCCGTCGGCGACCGCCTGTTCGACCTTGGTCGCCGGGGGCAGGTAGGTGGCGACACCCGCGATGAACAGGGCCTGTGTCTTCACTTCTCGTTCCCTCTCAGGGTGGTGGCGTCCTGGAGCAGGAGCCCGGCTATGGCTTCGGCCGTCGGGTAGTCGAACACCAAGGTGGCGGGCAGCGTGGTGTCGAGCCGTTTGGCGAGGCGTTTGCGCAACTGGACCATGGTGAGCGAGTCGATCCCGAGGGAACGCAGTGCTCTGCCGGCCGGCACGCTGTCGGGTCCGGGCAGACCGAGCACGTCGGCGGCCTCGCTGCGGACGAGGTCCAGCAGCAGAGCCGCCCGTTCGGCCTCGGAGGCGCCCGCCATCCGCGTGTCGAGCGACTGCGCGGTCCCGGGAACCTCGGCTCGGCGCCCTTCGGCCCTGCGCGGCAGCATGTCGCGCAACAGGGGAGGCGCCTCCGCGTCGCCGAGCGCGTGTCGCAACGATGCCAGTTCGAGGTGTACGGGCAGCAACTGGGTCTCGGGACGCGAGAGCGCGACGTCCAGGGCGTGCAGGCCCTCGGTCAAGGTCAGGGCACCGACCCCCTGACGCCGCAGGCGTCCCAGCTCGGCCTTGCTGAGATGGGCGGTCATGCCCACTCCGGCCTGCTCCCAGAGCCCGAAGGCGAGGCTGAGTCCGGCCAGACCCCGCTTGCGCCGGTTCGCCGCCAGGGCGTCCAGCGTCGCGTTCGCCGCGGCGTAGCCGCCCTGTCCCGCGGTGCCCAGCGTTCCGGCCGCCGAGGAGAAGAGGACGAAGGCGGCCAGGTCCAGCCGCTCGGTCAACTCGTCCAGCAGGCGCGCGCCCTGGACCTTGGGCGCCATCACCCGGTGCAGCCGCTCTGCGGTGAAGCCCTCCACCAGGCCGTCGTCGAGTACTCCGGCGAGGTGGAACACGGCCGTGAGGGGATGGCGCGGGTCGATCCCGTCCAGTACCGCGGCCACTGCGGCCCGGTCCGCGACGTCGCCCGCGACCAGGTCCACCCGCTCGGCGCCCGCGGCTTCGAGTTCCCGCACGGACGAGCCGGCTTCGGGGGCGTTGCCACCTCTCCGCGACAGCAGCACGAGCCGCCGCACTCCGTGCGTGCGGACCAGGTGTGTGGCCAGCGCGCCGCCGAGCTCGCCGAGCCCTCCGGTGATCAGCACGGTGCCGTCCGGGTCGAGGGCGCGTGGCACGGTCAGCACGGTCCTGGGCGTGGCATCGCGCCGCGCGTGGCGCAGGGCGTACGGCGCGTCGCGTATGTCGAAGGCGGTGAACGTCCTCCCGTCCTGCCCCGTGTCGTGGGAGGAGGGGTCGGCGGCCGCCTGCGCGAAGGTGAGGTGCGCGGGAATCGGCCGGAGGGTGGCGCCGTCCACGCTGATCCGATCGCCGAGCGCGCCTGCCGCGCTGCCCATGACCCGGTCACCCACGTGCAGGGAGGTGACGTCGCTGCCGACCTCCATGACGATCCCCGCGAACTCCAGGTCCTGTGCGGGGCCCGGGCTCATCCCGGCGGCGCGCACCGTGACGCGGACCTCCCCCGGCCCGGCGGGCTCCGGCGCCCCCTCCTCGTGCGGGGTGGCGACGACGTCCAGCTGACCGTCCTCCCGCTGCCGCACGTGCCAGCCGCCTTCGTCCGGCAGGAGGAACGCGTCGGCCTCGCCGAGGGTCGGCCTCGCTCGCGGCACGTGGGCGGTCTCGCCGCGCAGTACGCACTCCGGCTCGCCGCCCGTCTCGATCACGCGTGCCAAAAGCCGGAGGTCCGGCGTGCCGGGGTCGAGGTCGATCAGGCGCAGGACGCGCTCGGGTTGTTCCGTGCGCGCCGTGCGCACCATGCCCCACACTGCGGCATGGGCCCAGTTGCCCACCCGGTCGTCAGGACGTGACGACACCGCGTCCCGGGTGATCCAGACGAGTTCCGCGTCCTGGAGCCGGGCATCGCCCAGGCACACCTGGAGCGTCCGCAGCGCTTCGGCGGCGCTGTGTTCCGCGTCGTACCACTGGGCGGACGCGCTGTCAGGCGGCGTGAACAGCAGTCGCCGAGGCACGTCCGCCCGGACGTCGAGCCACTTCACGAGGGCGTCCAGATCGGGTACGACGTCGGCGCCGAGCCCCGCGCCCAACTCCGCGTCGCCGACCACGAGGGTGGGCGCGGGGCCGGGGGTTTCGGCCACGGGGTGCAGGCGCTGGTAGGCGACGCGGTAGAGGTGCTCGGCGGCCGGGTGCCCGCGACGTCTGCCGCGCTGGAACGTGAGCCTGCCGATCCGGGCCACCGCCTGCCCTGCCGGGTCCGCCAGCCACAGGGTGGCCGGCGCGAGGCCGTCGTCCCCGCCGGGTTCGAACGACACCCGCACGGTCAGCTCTCTACCTGCGGCCCGATACAGCTCGACGTCCGGCCAGATGAACGGGACGAGCGGCCCAGGAGCCGCACCGGCCGCCATCAGACCGGCGACGACGACCTGCAGTGCCGCGTCGAACAGTGCCGGATGCAGGTCGTGGCCGGCCGGATCCAGCGCGTCCGGAAGGGATACCCGCGCGTAGTGGACGCCGTCGCGGCAGGCGAGTTCGCGCAGTCCCCGGAACGCCGGGCCGTAGTCGAGCCCGTTCGCGAGGGCGCGTCCGTAGAAGGCTTCGACGTCGAGGGTCCGGGCGTCGGGCACCGGCCAGGTCCCCATGTCCGCGGGCGGCAAGGCGGCCTCGGCGCGCGCGCCGGTCACGCACTCCCCGGTCACGTGCTGCTGCCACGTGCGCGGTTCGTCCGTGTCCTCGGGCTGGCTGTGGAACGCGAAGGGGCGCCGTCCGTGCGCGTCCGGATCGCCGACGGTGGCCTGGATGCGCAGCGCCCGGCCCGTGTGGAGGACGACCGGCTCCAGCAGCGTCAGGTCCGCCACGGCGTCCGCACCTGCGGTGCGGGCGGCGAACAGCGCGGCGTCGATCAGGCCCGCGCCCGGCAGGTAGACCTGCCCGCTGACGACGTGATCGGCCAGCCACGGGCACTCGTCGAGCGACAGCCGGCCCGTGAACAGGTGGCCGCCGCCGGCGAGCGTCGTGATCGCGTCGAACCACGGGTGAGCGTCCCCGGACCGGCCTGCCGTCACCGCGACCGGCCCGGCCGGAAGCTCGCCGAGCCAGAAGCGTTGGCGCTGGAAGGCGTACGTCGGGATGTCGGCCTTGCCTGCGCCACCGGACCCGAGGACTCGCTCCCAGTCCAGCGGGAAGCCCCGCTCGAACAACGTCGCGGCCGCTCGCCGGAGCCCGTCCATTCCGCCCGGGGCGCCGTCGGAGGGTGGGCCGACCTCGACGAACACTCCGAAGCCCTCGCCGCGCAGCCGCTCCAGCGCGCGGTCGAGCCTGCTGGGCTCTTCCTCCGGCAGGTCCCGGAACCAGTAGTCGCCGCCGAGCTCCGGGCCCGGCACGACCTCGCCCGTGAGGCTCGACCAGAAGGGGATCGAAGCCGGGAGGGGGACGATCCCCGGCATCGCGCCGCCGACCGTGTCCCCCGAGTGAGCACGAGCTCGAAGGGCGACGACGCGGGCGCCGTCCTGCAAGCTCAACGCCCCGCTCACCACGGCGGCGGCGACCTCGCCTCGCACGTCGCCCACCACCGCCGCCGGCTCCACACCCCAGCTGCGCCACAGCGCCGCGAGTCCGAGGTATGTCGCGAACAGCGTGCACGGCTGCCTGTCCGGGCTGTGCACGTCCTCCTCGCCGCGCAGTGCCTCCAGTACGGACCAGCCGGTCAGCGGCGTGAGGACCGCGTCGCACTCCGCCACGGCGCCGCGGAACACCGCGCTCTGCTCCAGCAGTTCCCCGCTCGTCCTCGGCGGCCGCGCGTCCTGACCGCCGAACACGAAGGCGATCCTGCCCCGCGCCGTGCCGGAGCCGGGCTCGACCGCCCGCAGGGCTTCGGCGGCGTCCCTGGCGTTGCCCGCGAAGACCACGGCGCGCGCGTCGAAGTGCGTACGGCCGACGGCGGAGGTGTAGGCGATGTCCCGCATCGGCGCGGAGGGCCGGGCGTCGAGCCACGCGGCCCAGTGCCGGGCCTGCGCACGCAGGGCGGCCGCGTCGGTGCCCGAGATCACCAGTGGGTGGACGAGATCGTCGCCAGGCCGGTCGGCGACGGGGGTCGCCGGTGCTTCCTCGATGATGACGTGCGTGTTCGTGCCACTGATACCGAAGGAGCTGATGCCGGCACGACGCACCCGCCGGGTCCGCGGCCACTGCCGCGGCTGCCGCAGGAGCTCCAGTTCGCCGCCGGCCCAGTCGATCCGGGTGCTCGGCTTCTCCGCGTGGAGGGTGCGCGGCAGCCACTCGTGCTGAAGCGCCATCACCATCTTGATGACGCCGATGACGCCGGAGGCCGCCTGGGCGTGGCCGATGTTGGACTTGGCCGATCCCAGGTGCAGGGGGCGAACGCGGCCCGAGAACACCGCGGCGAGGGCGCCGGCCTCGACGGGATCGCCGAGCACGGTGCCGGTGGCGTGCGCTTCGACGACGTCGATGTCGGCCGGGGAGAGTCCGCCGTCGGCCAGGGCACCGCGGAGCACGCGCTGCTGCGCGAGGCCGTTCGGCGCGGTGAGCCCCTGACTGCGGCCGTCCTGGTTCATGGCCGTGCCCCGCACCAGGGCCAGCACGCGGTCACCGTCGCGCCTGGCGTCCGAGAGGCGCTTGAGCACCAGGACACCGCAGCCTTCCGCCCAGCTCGTCCCGTCGGCGTCGTCGGCGAAGCTCTTGCAGCGGCCGTCGGCCGCGAGCCCGTTGAGACGGCTGAACTCGACGAAGATCTGCGGGGTGCTCATCACGGTCACTCCGCCGGCGAGCGCCAGGTCGCATTCGCCACTGCTCAGCGCCTCGCACGCGAGGCGCAGGGCCACGAGCGACGAACTGCACGCGGTGTCGATGGTGAGCGCCGGCCCGGACAGGCCGAGGGTGTAGGACACGCGCCCGGAGATCAGGCTCGACCCGTTGCCAGTGATCTTGTAGCCGTCGCTGCTCCCGACGTCCCAGCGCCGGGCGACGTCGTAGTCCGAACTCATCGCCCCGAGGTAGACGCCCGTGTTGCTGCCCTCGAGGGACGCGGCGGGCAGGGCGGCCCGTTCGAGTGCCTCCCACACGACTTCCAGGACGAGCCGCTGCTGCGGGTCCAGGGACAGCGCCTCACGCGGGCTGAGCCCGAAGAACGCCGCGTCGAAGTCCTCGACGTCGCGTACGAAGCCTCCCTTGCGCTCGAAGCGCCTGCCGGTGGCGTCGCGCTCCGCGTCCTCCAGCGTGCTGAGATCCCACCCGTCCCAGCGCCGCGGGAACGGGGAGGAGGCTTCGCGGCCGTCGACGAGCAGTTCCCAGAACGCTTCGGGCGTGTCGATCCCGTCCGGGAGCCGGCAGGCCATGGACACGATCGCGACGGGGTCGTCGTCGGGCCGCCCGGGCACCGCGGCGGCGGCGGTCGAGGCTTCCGGGGCCTCGTACCGCGCGTCGGCGTGCGTCAGCAGCAGGGTCGCGATCGCCTGCGGTGTGGGGTAGTCGAAGGCGAGCACCATGGGCAGCGCGACCCGTGTCCGTGCGCTGAGCCGGTTTCGCAGCTCGACCACCATGAGGGAGTCGAAACCCTGGTCGCGCAGCGCCGTGCCGGGGCGCACGTCCTCGGCGGGCAGGCCGAGCAGGGCCGCCGCCTCTCCCGTGACGAGTGCGACCACCTCTGCCAGGCGCTCGGCTTCGGGCAGCGCCCGCACGTCCTCGCGCCACGCGGCGCCGTTGACGACCGGTACCGCGTCGTCGTGTTCGTCCAGCCAGTAGCGGCGGTGTTCGAAGGCGTACGACGGAAGGTCCACCCCGCGCGTGCCGGGGGCGGGGAACACCCGCTCCCACGGGATCGGAACCCCGTGGACGTGCAGGTCCGCCAGCGCCCGCAGCACCTGCCCGATCCCGCCGTGATCTCGGCGCAGGCTGCCCACCACGACGGCCGACCCGTCGGCCTCGGTCCCCTGCGCCAGGGCTATCCCGAGCACCGGATGCGGACTGACCTCGACGAAGACTCCGTACCCGTCCGCTCGCAGCCGTTCCAGCGCTCGATCGAAGCGCACCGGCTCGCGCAGGTTGCGGCACCAGTACTCCGCGTCGAGCTCCGGCCCCGCCGCCCGCTCCCCCGTCACGCTCGAATAGAAGGCGATCTCCGCGTCCGCGGGGGAGAGGCCCGCGAGTTGCCCGCGCAGCGCGGGCAGCAGGGCCTCCATGTGCGGGCTGTGCGACGCGTAGTCCACGTCCACGCGCTGGCAGTACGCGCCGGCGGCCTCCATCTGCGCGAGGAAGCGGTCCACCGCCTCGGCGTCTCCGGCCACGACGGTCGACCGCGCGGTGTTCACCACGGCGACGGACAGCGCCTCGCCGTACGGCGCCAGCTTCTCGAGGACCTCGCCCACCGGGCGCTCCACGAGCCCCATCGCCCCGTCCGGCGCGTGGTCGTGCACGGCCCGGGCGCGCGACGCCACGATGCGGGCGCCGTCCGCCAGGCTCAGCGCCCCACTGACGACCGCCGCTGCCACCTCACCCTGACTGTGGCCGACGACCGCGGAGGGCTCGACGCCCCAGGCGCGCCACATCGCGGCGAGACCGACGTACATCGCGAACAACGCGGGCTGCACCACGTCCGTGCGCGTGAAGGGCGGCGCGAGACCGTCCTGCCCGCGCACCACGGCGGCGACCGAGAACCCGGTGTACGGGGCGAGGGCGTCGTCGCAGGCTGTCACGGCCTCCCGGAACGCCTCGTTCTGCTCCCACAGCGACTGGCCCATCCCCCACCACTGGGCGCCCTGGCCCGGGAAGACGAACGCGACGCGGCCGCGAGCGGCGGTCGCGCCCGTCACCACCGCGCCGTGGCTCTCGTCCGCGGCGAGAGCCCGCAGACCGGCCACCGCCTCGTCCGTCGTTCCGGCGATCACCGCGCCGCGCGTGGGGTGCTGTGTGCGGGTCGTCGCCAGCGAGTGTGCGACGTCGGACAGCCTCGTCCCTGGCGACCGCCCGAGGTGGCTCGCCAGCCGTGCGGCGTTCCGCGCGAGCGCGAGCGGGTTGGTGCCGGACACCGTCAGGCAGACCGGACCGCTCTCGTCCGGTGCGGCCTGTGCCGGAGCGCCCTCGGGCGCTTCGCCGAGGGCGACGTGCGCGTTGGTGCCGCCGTAGCCGAAGCTGCTCACCCCCGCGAACCGCGGCCCGGCAGGCCACGTGGCCGCCTCGGTGACCACTTCCAGACGTTCGGCGGTGAAGTCGATGCGCGGGTTCGGCGTGCGGAAGTGCAGGCTCGGTGGGATGACGCCGTGGTGCACCGCGAGCGCGGCCTTGACGAGCCCGAGGACGCCGGCCGCCGGTTCGAGATGGCCGAAGTTCGTCTTCGCCGAGCCGATGCGCAGCGGCGTGGGCCGGTCGGGCCCGAACACGGTGCCGAGCGCGCTCCCCTCCGTCACGTCGCCCAGCGGCGTGCCCGTGCCGTGCGCCTCGACGTACGCCACCGCACGCGGCGGGACGCCGGCGTTCTCCCACGCCGAGCGCAGCACCTCCGTCTGCGCCTCGTGGCCGGGGGCGGTCAGTCCGTCCGTGGCGCCGTCGTTGTTGACGGCGCTGCCGTGCACCAGCGCATAGACGCGGTCGCCGTCGGCGAGCGCGTCGGACAGGCGGCGCAGCACGACCACGGCGCATCCCTCGCCCCGTGCGTAGCCGTCGCCGTCGGCGTCGAAGGCCCGGCACAGGCCGGCAGGGCTCTGCGTGCCGAGTTTCGTCATGGCCACCGAGGTGTTCGGGTGCAGCATCAGGTTGACGCCGCCGGCGAGTGCGAAGTCCGACTCGCCGGAGCGCAGGCTCTGCACGGCGAGGTGCACCGCGACCAGGGAGGAGCTGGACGCGGTCGCCACGGCCATCGCGGGGCCCCGCAGCCCCAGGGCGTAGGCGATGCGGGACGGGATCACCGAGTTGTCCCAGCCGATGGCCGAGTGGGCGTGGATCGCCTCGGCGGCGCCCTGCGTGAACAGCGGGTACTCCTGCCACATCGCGCCCATGAAGACGCCGGTGCGCGTACCCGCGAGACTCGCGGTGGAACGCCGCGCGTCCTCGACGGCGGCGCACGCCACCTCCAGGGCGATCCGCTGCTGCGGGTCCATCTGCCGTGCCTCGGCCGGTGGGATGCCGAAGTACTCCGCGTCGAAGCCCGTGACGTCGTCGAGGAATCCGCCTCGGCGGTTCGCCGCCCGGCCGGACGCCTCCGCGTCGGCCCACGCGGTGGCGTTCCACCGGTCGGCCGGCACCTGGCGCACGGCGTCGACGCCCTCGAGCAGCGCCTGCCAGAGCGCGGCCGGATCCTCGATCAGTGCCGGCAGTCGGCACCCGATGCCGACGATCGCGATCGGCTCGCGTCGGCCGTACGTCCGGTCGGCGGTCTGGTCAGCCATGAGTAGCCCCGATCTCGTCGGACGCGTAGAGCGCCAGGCATGTCTCCTCGATCGCGGCGAGCGGCCCCGCGTCGTTCAGGATCGTCATGTGGTTCGCGGCGTCGATGTCCACCAGGCGAAGGCCCGGCAGTTCGCGCACCCAGTCCTGCTGGTAGTTCACGTGGTCGAGGGAGAAGGTCTCGCCGACGACCTGGAAGTAGGGTTCGCTCTCCCCCAGGAAGAGGCCGCGCCGGTTGCGGAAGTAGGTGGACACCACCGCTTCCGGCCGCGGCAGCGGCCTGATGGTGTGCTCGCCGAGCCGGTAGGCGAGCTGGATCGCCATGTTGCGCCTGATGAACCGCGCGATCTGGGCGGGTCTCATGGTGAACCCGCGCCCGGCCGCCAGGTCCGCGAGCCGCAGGACGAACGCGTCCTCGTCCAGGCCCTCAGCGAGCTCGTCCCGGTGGACGAGACGGGCGCGCAGGACCGCCGGGTCCTTCTCCCCCGCCGGCCAGAGCAGGGAGTTCAGGACCTGCAGAGCCGCGCTCTGCGCCGACTGGAACCCGTTCGCGTTCGACTTCGCCAGGCCGGTCTCGTCCGGCGAGTCCACCATCGTCAGCGAGGCCACGTCCTGGCCCCCTGCCTGCAGCCGCCGGGTCACCTCGTAGGCGACGATGCCGCCGAGGCAGAATCCGCCGACGTCGTACGGTCCCTCGGGCTGCACCGAGCGGATGAGCCCGGTGTAGTACTCGGCCATGGCCGTGACGCCCTCGATCGGCGCGTCCTCGGTCAGCAGGCCACGGGCCTGGATGCCGTAGAACGGGCGGTCGATCCGCTGGGCGATCGTGCGGTACGACTCGACGCCGGCGAGGGCGCCGTGGATCCAGAACACCGGTCTGCCCTCGGACGCGCCGTTGAGGCGCACCAGCTCGGGGGCCAGGGGACGCGCGTGCGTGCGCGTGGCCGCCGCCTCGGGCAGCCTCGCGACCACGTCGTCCAACGTGTCGTGCGGCTGCCACCAGTCGGGCTGGAACCCCGGGAACACGTTGCTGATCCGTCCCAGCATCGCGACCAGCAGCAGGGAGTTGAGACCGTAGTCCGCGAGCGACCTCGTGCCGTCGATCTCGTGGCGCGGCAGGCCGAGCACCGAGGCGACGAGGTCGGCGACGAAGGCTTCGCCGTCCGGAGGGCCGACGACCGTGTGCGAAGCCTGATCCGGCCGCGGCGCCTGCTCGGCGAAACACGGCAGCTGTGCGAAGGGGTACCCGGGCAGTGCGATGCGCCTGCGCCTGGCGCCGCGATGCACCGGATCCCAGTCCACGCGCCTGCCCGCGACCCAGTGGTGTGCCACGTGGTCCAGCTGCGGCGGCACCCCGTCGCCCTCGGCGCCGGCGGCGGGATCGACGCCGTCGGCGAACGCCACGTGGGCCAGCGCGTCCGGGTCGCCGTCGAGCCAGCCTCCCAGCGTGCGGGCGGCCTCGTCCGTGCCCCGCGCCACGAACGCCAGCCGGCAGCTCATCGCTTCCCGGCCGACCTGCAACGTGTAGGCGATGTCCGCCCAGGAGCGCGGATCCGCTTCGGCGAGCCGAGGAACCAGCCGGCGCGCCCGCTCGCGCAGAGCGTCGACGCTCCGGGCCGAGAGCACCAGGACCTGCGCGCCCGGGTCGTCCTCCCGGGAGGCGGAGGCGATGTGCTGCTCCAGGACGACGTGCGCGTTCACACCGCCGATCCCGAAGCTGTGCATGCTCGCGCGGCGCGGGAGCGGCCGGCCGGCGTCGTCGGTGCGCTCGGGCCACGGCAGGTTCCGCTCGGCGATGCGCAGCCGCGTCCCCTCGACGGAGAGGTCGCGGTGCAGCCGCCCGAAGCCCGGGACGGCCGGGATCACGCCGTGCCGCATCGCCTGGGCGGTCTTCACCAGCGCGGCCAGGCCGGAGACCACCTCCGTGTGCCCGATGCAGGGCTTCACGTTGCCCAGGTAGGTCACGTGTCCGCCGTCGTCCTCACCGCGCAGTCCGGCGCCGAGGGCCGCCAGCTCCGCGCTGTCCGCCAGAACCGAGCTCATGCCGTGGGTCTCGATGTAGTCCACGGCGCCCGGCTCGATCGCGGCGTCGGCGTGGGCGTGCGCGACGGCTGCCTTCATACCCCTGATGTTCGGTGCCGTGAAGGACACGCCCCTGCCGCCGTGGGCCACGCCGGTACCGCGCACGACGCAGTAGACGTGGTCCCCGTCCTCGACGGCCCGGCGCAGGGGTTTGACCAGTACGGCGGCGACGCCCTCGCTGCGCGCCGTACCGTCGGCGTCCTGCTGGAACGGCCGGACGTCGCCGCGCGGGCTGAGCATCCCCGCGGCCCGCATCCCGCCGAACCCCGCGGGCGACATCACCAGGTTCACGCCGCCGACGAGCGCCTGCTCGCACTCGCCGTCGCGGATGGACCGGATCGCCCGGTGCAGGGCCACGAACGATGACGAGCACGTGGTGTCGCACTGCTCGCTGGGACCGTTGAGGTCGAGCAGGTACGAGATCCGGTTGGGCACCATCGCGGGCGACGGCAGGCTCATCAGGTCCGCGGCCGCCGGCCGGTATTCGCTCTGCGTCGTGGCGACGAACACGCCCGTGGGCCGGCTCCGCAGCTCGGCCGGCCGGTAGCCCGCGTCCTCGACGGCGTTCCACGACGTCATCAGCAGCAGGCGCAGTTCCGGCGTGACCTGGCGTGCCTCGGTCATCGACATGCGGAAGAAGAGAGGATCGAACGCGTGCACCCCGTCGAGGAATCCGCCCCGCAGCCCGGCCGCCTCCTCGCCGTAGCTCGCCCAGTCCGCACGCTTCTCCGGCGGTGCGGTGATGCACCGCCTGCCTTGCTCGACGATCTGCCAGAACTCGTCGACGTCGTCGGCCCCGGGGAAACGTGCGGACATGCCGACGATCGCCATGCCGTCGAGCGCGGCCTCGTCGAGTTCGGGCCGAGGTCGAAGCCGGGGCCGCACGGGATCGGGCGCCCGGTCCGGCGACGCGGGCTCCGGAAGAAGCACCTCCCGCAGGTCCCCGGCGTATTCGGAGACGATGAACTCGCCCAGCTCGGCGAGGGTGTTGTGCTCGAACAGCACAGTGATGTCGAGGTCGATGCCGAGCGTCCCGCCGAGGGTCCGGGCCACGTTCACCGCGAAGATCGAGTCGAGCCCGTAGTTCGAGAAGGGTTCGCCCCGCCCGATCCTCGTCCGCGGGATGTCCAGCGCCTCTGCGAGCACATCGAGCGCGACCGCCTCGACGTGGGCGCGCAGCCGGTCCCCGGGCCCGCTCCCGGCGGCGTGCTCGGCCACGGCCCGCGCCGGACTCTCGCGCACCGGCGCCACCTGCGGCGCGGAGGGGCGCGGCAGGGCCGTCGCCTGCCGTACGACGCCGTCGCTCTCGGCCACGATGACCTGCTGTCCCAGGTCCTCGGCATCCTGCGCGGGCAGAGCGATCGCGCGGAACCCCTCCTGCGTCAGGACGTGCCGCCAGCGCGCCGTGGAGAGCAGCGGGCTGCCCTGGATACGCAGGTGGGGGTCCTCGTAGCGCCACCATCCGTCGAGGAGGCCGAACGAGAACTGGCTGAGCAGGTTGTTCGCGGTCAGCTCGTTCAGCACGAGCAGCCCACCCGGCCGGAGAAGCGCCTTGGTGTTGCGCAGGGTGTGGCAGATGTCCCGGGTGGTGTGCAGGACGTTGGCGGCGACCACGACGTCGTACCCGCCCAGGGTGAGGCCCTGGTCCGCCACCGGGCGCTCGATGTCCAGGATCGCGCAGGTCAGCGCGGGATTTGCCGCACCGAACGAGCGCTCCGCGTGGTTCAGGAAGACTCTTGATATGTCGGTGTAGCAGTACTCGCGCACGTCCAGCCGCGCGGACCGCAGCCCCTCCAGGACGACGGCGCTCGTGGCACCCGTGCCGGCGCCGATCTCCAGGATCCGCGCGGCGTCCGCCGTCGGCACTCGTGCCCGCCGTCGCAGCCGCGCCACCAGGTCGGCGGCCAGCACCTGGTTGAAAAACGCTGAGGCCGGGTTGGTCGCGTAGGCGTTCTGCACCAGCTCCAGCGATCCTCCGGGGAAGATGACGTCGGTGGCCGGTCGCCGTCCGCCGAGGATGTCGGGGAAGGCACGCAAGGTGGTCTCCACCAGCAGGTGGGTGGCCGCGAGGTCGGGATTCTCCCGCCACGCGGGCTTCTCCGTCTCCCACTCGCGCCACAGCTGCTCGATCGGCCGATACCGCACGGCGTCGTCGAGCAGGACCCTGCCGTCCCGCCGGTCGACGTAGCCGGCCGCCTCGAAGAGGCGCAGGCACTCCTCGAACCAGGCACCGTACCCCGGCGCGAGACCCGCCGACTCCCGTGCGGCCTCCGGCGTCCGGCCGGATTCACGGAACGCGCCGAGCGTGCACAGATGGGACCAGAGAAAGTCGAGCAGCAGCTGTTTCATGATCAGTCCCTTCCAAGGCCGCGATCAGATCGCGAGCGCGGTCAGCTCTGCGGTGCGGGCGCGTAGCCGCTCCAGTTCGCCGGCAGGCACCGCCGCCGGTGCCTGGACGTCGGCGGGCACCGCGGCCGGCGGCACGGCCGTGGGGAGGGTGACGTCGTCGTCGCCCAGAACGATGCCCCGGTCGTTGAGCTCGGGACTGAACTTCATCAACGTCAGCCTGCTGACCGGCGCCGCGCACAGCCGTTCGATCGCCGCCGTCAGCTCGTCCGGCTGGATGAGCGGCGCCTGCGCTGCGACCACCGCGCCCCGCTCGCCCTCGGTGGGTGCGTTGTTGAAGCAGTAGCCCAGGTTCAGCACCTTGCCGACAGCACCGTAGTGGCGTTGCACCGTCGGTACGAAGGAATCGAGGAACGTGCAGGCGGCCGCGTAGTTCGCCTGCTTGATGGCTTTGAGGTAGGAGTTGATGGAAGACAGGAACAAGGCGAAATCGAGCGAGTCACCGCCGAACACCTGCATGCACCGGACGCTCGCGTCGACCTTGCCGCGCAGCACGTCCTCGAACTGCGCCTCGCCCATCCGCGCCAGGCTCTCCCCTGAGAACACGAGGCCCGAGTGGATGACGCCGTGCACGGTGCCGAACCGCCGTACGATCTCGTCCTTCGCCGCGCGCAGGGACGCGAGGTCGGTCGCGTCGGACCGCAGGTACAGCGGCGCGGGCCCGTCCGCGCCGGCCGCCCGGGCGACGGCGGCCTCGACGCGCGCGTCCCGCGGCCTGCGTCCGAGCCAGACCACCTGGGCGCGGTAGCGGCGGATCAGGTACTCGCTGATGGCCGTGCCGAGGGCGCCCGCCCCGCCGATGATGACGTAGGTGCCGCCCTGGCGCAGCCCGGACGACGTCGGCGCGGCCGGCTGAACGGTCATCAGCCGCTGGACGTGCCACCGGCCGTCGCGGTGGACACGCAGGTTGCCGTCCGGTTCCGCGGCCAGTCCGAGCACCGCGGCGAGAGAGGACGCCTCGTAGTCCTCGACGTCCACCGCCCGCACCCGCCAGTTCGGGTACTCCTTCGCGGTCGACCCCGCCAGGCCGGCGACACCGGCGTGCGCCGGGTCGACGACCTCGGACTCATGGACGGCGTGCGCCCGTTCGGTGATCAGGGTCAGGCCCAGTGAGCGGTCGCCGTACCCTGCGGCCAGAAGTGCCTTGACCGTGCGGAAGGCGTGCAGTGAGCCGCTGGACTGGTCCTCGACGATGCTCGCACCGGATCGGTCCTCCACAGCGCCGGGAGCCACCCAGATCAGATGGTCGAGTTCCGGGACCGACCGGACGGACTTCTCCAGATCGTCGTACGTACTCCGCCAGGGGTCCGCTACCACGTGCGCACCTGGACAGTGCGTGAGGAGAACGTCCAGCGCCCGCCCGGGGGGCGCGATGATGCCCACCGACGCGGAACTCCGCGGCCACCTCGCGCATTCCGTCTGCCGAACGGGGTCCCACACGGGCAACAGCGTGACGGCGCCACCGTTTGCCGGGTCCGGGTCCGGGGCCGGTTTCTGCTCGGCTCGGCGGCCCGCGATGCCTCGCAGACGCAGGCACACCGTGCCGTCGCCGGTGGCGAGGTCGATGTCGATCCGCTCCGCGCCGCGCGTGTCCCCGGCGCGGCGTACCAGGGCCCACATGGTGGTCGCGCAGGGGGCGAGGACCTCGGCCGACTTGATGGCGAACACCAACCCGACCTGATCGTCGCCGTCGAGCAGGCGCATGCACTGCATCGCCGAGTCCACCAGCGCCGGGTGCGGGACGAGGCCGTCCACGGTCCCTGACGCGGCGCCGGGCAACCGCAGTTCGGCGAGCACCGCGTCCTCGCCGCGGTGCACCGCCACGACCCCCTGGAACGTGGGGCCGTAGGCGATGCCGCGCTCCCGCCACTCGGCGTAGAACCGCAGGGGGTCGAAGTCCGTGGACCGGAAAGCGCGCAGCAGCGCGGGCAGATCGAGCGCCTGCGCAGCCGCCGGCTCCGCGGCGGACACCTCGCCCTGGCAATGCACGACGGGCTCGTCCCCGTCGGACTCCGCGGAGGAGACGCTGAACCGGGTGACGTCGCCGTCCGCGCGAAGAGCCACCTGCAGTGCGCGCGGCACGCCGGAGACCGCGAGGGGTCGCAGGAAGACGATGTCGTCCAGGCGCACCGCGTCGTTCGCGCTCCGCCTCGCCGTCTCGGCGACCCACTGCAGGTACATGGCCCCCGGGGCGATCCCGGTTCCCCGCACCTGGTGTTCACGCAGGTAGAACTCGTCACCGGTGAGGACCACCCCGTCGCGCCGCGGCCGGTCGTTCGCCGCCCCACGGACCGGCAGCGCATAGCGTTCCCGCTCGAAGGGGTAGCCCGGCAGCGGAACGCGGCGGTAGCGGCCGTCGCGGAACAGCTCGGTGAAATCCGGTGTGTCACCGTCGAGGAACCGCTGGGCGAGTGCCTGCACCGTGGAGTCAGTGATCTGCGCCGGATCGTCCTGCCCGGAGAGCCAGGTGGTGCACCGGTTCTCCAGTTCCGCGATGTCCCGGACCACCCGCGCCCATCGGTGGCGCAGGTGCCTGCGGCCGAGCAGGAGTGTGTGGCTCACCTCACCCACGTCGAGGCCGGGGTGCTCGCGGCAGTGGCGCGCGAGCCGGGCCACCTGTTCACGCAGGGCGTGCTCGGTCGCCGCGGACACCGCGATCAACCGCGGCCCGTCCTGCCTGCTCCGGGGCGGCGTGGGCGGCTTCGGCGCCTGTTCGAGCACGGCGTGGGCGTTGGTCCCGCTCGCGCCGAGCGACGTGACGGCGGCGCGCCGCTTGCCGCCTTCCGGCACGTCCCACCGCCTCGGCTCCGTGTGCACGAAGAACGGGCTGCCGTCCAACGTGACACTGGGGTTCGTCTCCGTGTGGTGGGGCAGACCGGGGATCACCTCGTGCCTCATCGCCAGCAGCGACTTGATGACGCCGATCACGCCGGCCGCGGCCTGCGCGTGCCCGACGGAGGCCTTCGTGGAGCCGAGCGAGCAGAACCGCTCGGCGTCCGTGAAACCGCGGAACGCGCGGTCCAGCGCCCGGAATTCCACCGGATCGCCGAGCTTGGTTCCGGTGCCGTGTGCCTCGACCAACCCGATCCCCGCGGGGTCGATGGCGAAGTCCTGGTAGATCTGCCGGATCAGCCGTTCCTGCGAGGTGCCGTTCGGCGCGACGATCCCGTTCGTCGTCCCGTTGTGGTTGATCCCGATGCCGCGGATCACGCCGTGGATGTGGTCGCCGTCCGCCTCGGCGTCCGAGAGCCGCTTGAGGACCAGGGCACCGACTCCCTCGGCGGGCACGAATCCGTCGGCCGCCCGGTCGAACGAGCGGCACCGGCCCGTCGGGGAGAGCATCCCGGCCCGCGACGCCGCCAGGTACAGCCGCGGCGAGTTCTGGACGTAGACCCCGCCCGCGATCGCCGTGGTGACCTCGCCCGCCCACAGCGCCTGGCACGCCAGGTAGAGGGAGACCAGCGAGCTGGAGCATGCGGTGTCGACCGCCATCGCCGGCCCGTGCAGGTCCAGGTAGTACGCGATGCGGGACGGCACGAGCGAGTTCATGTTGCCCCACAGTGCCTGGCCCGGGTAGTCGGACGGCACCGTCATGTCCATGTAGTCGCCCGCGGCGCAGCCCACATAGACACCGCACCGGTCGCGGTCGAGCGAGTCGCCCGCGTGGCCCGCGTCCTCGAGCGCCCGCCACGCTTCCTGGAGGAACAGCCGCTGCTGCGGCTCCATGTAGACGGCCTCCGCACCGGAGATCCCGAAGAAGAGCGGGTCGAACTCGTCGACGCCGTCCAGGAGACCGCCGTCCAGGCACACGCTGCCCAGCGACTCGAGGTCCCAGCGGGACACCTTCGAGACGGCGTCGCGGCCGGAGACCATCAGGTCCCAGAACTCGTCGGCATCCCGGGCGCCCGGGAACCGGCCGCTCATGCCGACGATCGCGACGGCCTCCCGGCCACCGCCCGACGGTCCGGACACCGCGGACGGCACGGATACCACCGACGGCACCGATCGCGCGGACGGCACGGATGCCACCGACGGCTCAGGCACCGCGGACGGCCCGGGCACTACCGACGGCACGGGCACCGTCGACGGCTCAGCTACCACCGACGGCACGGGCACCGTCGACGGCTCAGCTACCACCGACGGCTCAGGCACCACCGACGGCTCGGGCACAGCGGCCGCCAGGGCGGCGCCCTCCTCGTCGAGGACGAAACGCGTCAGCCGCCTGATCGACGGGTGCTCGAACAGCACGCTCGGATCGAGGTCGGTGCTCAGCGACTCGTTGAGCCGGTGCACCAGGGAGACGCCGGTGAGCGAGTCCAGTCCGTAGTCGGCGAAGGGCTTGTCGGCCGCGAGCTCGTCCGCTGTCAGCTTCAACGTCTCGGCTAGGGCCCGCTCGACAGCGGCGCGGACGTGCTCCTCGACCGATCCGGGCGCGGCAGGCCGAGGGGCCCGGGACGGGACGGGCGAGCCGGCGCGCGCCAGGATCACCTGCTGGCCCAGGACGCGAGCCGGCTCAGCCAGCAGTTCGACCGTCTCGAACCCGCACTCCCGCATCACTTCGCGCCACGATTCCGTGGACAGCGCCGGTCCGCCCTGGATACGCCGTCCGTCCCTGGGCCGCCACCACCCTTCGAGGAGCCCGAAGGTCAGGTGCGACCACCAGTCGTTCCGGGCCAGCTCGTTGAGTACGAGGACTCCGCCGGGCCGTAGCAGTGCCCGGGCGTGACCCACTGCCCGCACGATGTCCTCGGTGGCGTGCAGGACGTTGTTGGCGATGACGATGTCGTAGTCACCCACGGCAAGTCCCTGCGCGTCGGGCTCCCTCTCCACGTCGAAGGTCGCGAAGGACAAGTAGGGCACGTGGCCGGCGAACCGCCGCTCCGCGTCGATCAGGAACGCCTTCGAGATGTCCGTGTAGCAGTACTCGGCGAGGTCGCGGCCCGTCAGTCGGTCGAAGACGCGCTCGCTGGTGCTGCCGGTGCCCGCTCCGATCTCCAGCAGCCGGATACCGTCGCGGCGGCGGGCGTCCACCTCCGCGCGCACCGCGTCGGCCGTCACGTCGTTGAAGTAGTCGGCCGTCGGGTTCCCCCGGTACGCCGGTTCGACCAGCTCGAACGAGCCGCCGGGGAACATCACCGCCGTGGCCTTCGTCCGCCCGGACAGGATCGCGGGCAGGGCCTCGACCATGCGCTCGGTCAGGCCGGTCTTGGCCGCCAGCTCCGGATCTCCGGCCCGGACGTCCTTCCACGCGCGCCAGGTGCGCCGCGCCTGTTCGAGGTCCGGCACGCTCTTCCCGGGCGCCACGAAGTCGCCCTCGCGCACGAGTTCTCCGTGGCTGAGCAGCACGGTCACCGTACGGTCGAGCCACTGGGCGAAGGGCGGCGTGACCCCTTGCCCGACCAGGTCGCTCAGGTCGCGACGCACGGGCGCGTGGAAGAGCCCTGCCGCCACCAGCTGTGCGAGCACGAGCGGGCGCGAGAGGCTGTCCATCTCGTCCGTCGCGGACGTCCGACCGGACAGGAACGTCTCGACGCTCTCGGGGCCGGCCGCGGCCACGAGCGACGACGTCGCGTCGAGCGGGTCGGTGGCCCGGGGAGCCGGCACCGCCTCGGCGGTCGGCCAGAAGCGCTTCGCGGCGAACGGGTACGTCGGCAGGCTCACCCGCACCGGCGGGTTCGCGCCGTGGTAGGCGTGCCACTCGACGTCGACGCCGTTGACCCACAGGGGCGCGATCTTGTCCCACTCCCCGTGTGCGAGCCACCCGGCGACCAGGTCCCGCAGCTCCCCGGGGTGCTCGAAGAGGCCGAGCAGCGTGTCCTCAGGCCGTCGGGCCGTCCCTTCGAACACCGCTGCGCGCGCCCCGCGCCCGACGTACTCGTCAAGGGCTGCGATCAGCCCGTCGAGGTCGTCGACGACGAAGACCACTCGTTCGGTCATCGCCCGCCGCCCGACCTGCAGCGTGTACGCGAGCGATGCCAGATCGCCGTGCGCGTCCCGGTATCCCGGCAGGAAGTCCAGGAGCTGGCGCGCGAGGACGGCGAGCCGCTCCCCGTCACGGGCCGAGAGGACCACCGCCTGGGGTCCGGGGCGGTCGGCGGCGCGCGCGCCGGTCGGCGCTTGTTCCAGCACCGCGTGCGCGTTGGTGCCGCCGATCCCGAAGGAGCTCAGTCCGGCCCGCGCGGGCTCGTCGCCGTCCAGCGGCAGATTCCGGTCGGCCACGAAGAACGGCGTCTCGTCCCACGCGATCTGCGAACTCGGCACGTCGCAGTGCAGGGTCCGCGGAACCTCGCGGTGCTGAAGGGACAGGGCCACCTTGATGAGGCCGGCGATCCCCGCGGCCGCGTCCAGGTGGCCGATGTTGCTCTTGACCGAGCCGATGCCGCAGTACCGGCTGCGCGCCGTGTGGTGCCGGTACGCCTCGGTCAGAGCCGCGACCTCGATGGGATCGCCGAGCTTCGTGCCCGTGCCGTGCGCTTCGACGTAGCTGATCGTCGACGGGTCCACGCCCGCCTTGTCCAGCGCCTTGCGGATCACCTCGGTCTGGCCGCGTACACCGGGCGCGTAGAACCCGGCCTTGTCGCCGCCGTCGTTGTTCACCGCGATGCCGCGGATCAGGCAGTAGATGTGGTCTCCGGCGGCGATCGCCTCACCGGCGCGCTTGAGGACGACCACGCCGACACCCTCGCCGCCGGACATGCCGTCGGCGCCGTCGGCGAACGCGCGGCTGCGCCCGTCGCTCGAGAAGTTCAGGCCCGGCTGGTGCACGTATCCCAGTTCCCCGGCGGAGAACAGGCTGGCCGCGCCGACGACCGCCTGGTCGGCGTCGCCGGCCAGGAGTCCCTGACAGGCGACGTGCACCGCGCTCAGCGCCGAGGAGCAGTTGGTGCTCACCGCCATGCTGGGGCCGCGCAGGCCAAGCTTCGTGGAGATCATCGTGGGCACCGTGCCGCCTTGCGCGAACAGCCACGCCGCGTACGTCTCGGAGCTCGCCAGGACCCGCGGGCCCGACGCGTTCGCCATCAGGGCCGGGAGCAGGGCCTGGTAGAAGTTCGTGCTCGTGGACGTGGTGACGCTGGTTCCGGGGACGTCCTCCGGGCGGTAACCGGCGTCCTCCAGGGCCTGCCACGCGTGCTGCAGCAGCAAGCGCGCCTGTGGGTCCATGAGTTCGGCGTCGCGGGGGGAGATGTCGAAGAACGCCGCGTCGAACTCCGCCCTGCCGTCCACGACCGACCGCTGCGGCACGTATCCGGGTCGGGTGATCAGCTCCTCCGGCACTCCGAGCGTGCGCAGTTCCTCAACCGACCATGACGTGCCGCCGCTGCGTCCTTCCACGAGCGCGGACCAGAACTCGCGGTGGTCCACGGCTCCCGGGAACCGGCAGGAGATGCCGATCACCGCGATCGAATCATCGAGCGAGGCGTCGTCGGCCGCCGGAGTGGCATGGCGTGGATCAGGGTGCCGCTCGGGCTCGACCGCCTGCGCCGCGGGTGCCTGCGCGGCGGGTGCCTGCGCCGCGGGTGCCTGCTCGGCAGGCAGCAGCCCCGTCAGGTGCCGGGCCATCGCCGTGACGGACGGGTGCGCGAAGAGGCTGGTGGGTCGCAACGAGCAGCCGAACTCGCGGTTGATCCGCGCCACCGCTTCGATGGCCGCGAACGAGTCTCCGCCGATGTCGAAGAAGCCCGCGGCACGATCGATGTCACGCGAGCCGAGCACCTCTTCGAAGATCCCGCGCACGGTCCGCTCGATGCCAGGCCGCTCGATGTCCGGCCGCTCGGTGGCAGGCGCGGCCACCGGGCTGTCGGCGGCCGGAAGCGGCACCGCCCGGGCGGCCCGGGTCAGCTGCGCGCGGTCGATCTTGCCGTGTGGCGTGAGCGGAAAGGCGTCCAGGGCCACGAACGCGGCGGGCACCATGTAGGCGGGGAGGGTCTCGGCGAGTTCCGCGCGCAGCAGCGCGGCATCGATCGGCGCGTCCCCGTCCCTTGTGCAGTAGGCCGTGAGCCTGTCCGACAGGCCGACGTGCTCGAGCAGGACGACGCTTCGGCCGATCTCCGGGCGGGCGTCGAGGACCGCCTCGATCTCGCCGAGCTCGATGCGGTGGCCGCGCAGTTTGACCTGGTCGTCCATCCGGCCCAGCACGATGATCTCGCCGTTCGGCAGTCGGCGCGCGAGGTCGCCTGTCCGGTACAGCCGTCCGGGCCCGAACGGGTTGTCCAGGAAGCGCTCGGCCGTCAGCTCCGGCTTCCGGTGGTAGCCCAGGGCCACCCCGTCGCCCGCTATGTGGAGCTCGCCGGTCACACCGACAGGCAGGGGGCTCATGTCCTGGTCGAGGACGTACAGCTGGGTGTTCGCGATGGGGCAGCCGATGGTCACCGGCTCCTCACGGCGCAGCCGCTTGGCCGCCGACCAGATGGTCGTCTCCGTGGGCCCGTACAGGTTCCATGCCTCACCGCGCACCACGAGCTGGTCCTTCAGGCCATCGGGTAACGCCTCGCCGCCGCACAGCATCTTGACGCCCTCGGTGTTCCGCCACCCGACGCGCACCAGCATGGCCCAGGTCGCCGGAGTGGCCTGCATGAGGGTGGGCTCCCAGTCGGCGACCTTCTCGGCCAGCAACGTGGCGTCGGCGACCGTGGCCGATTCACAGACGCAGACCTGCCCGCCGGTGATCAGGGGGAGGTAGAGCTCCAAGGCGGCGATGTCGAAGCTGTGGGTGGTGACGGCCAGCAGCCGATCGCCGGACCCCACTCCCAACGTGTGCGCCATGGCCAGCAGGAAGTTGGTGAGCGCCGCGTGCGGAACCACGACGCCCTTGGGCTTACCGGTGCTGCCCGAGGTGTAGATGATGTACGCGGCCGAGGGTGCCGAGGCTCGCGGGTCCGGCGCACCGGCGGTCGTCTCCCCCGGCGCTGCCCATGCCTGGGCGGCCTGATCACCCTGGCGGTCCGTCGGGTACAGCCGCACCTTCGGCGTCCCCATGGCGGCCAGCCTGTCCAGCACCGCCCCGTGGCAGACGACGAGTCGCGCGCCGCTGTCCTCGACCATGTAGGAGAGGCGTTCGGCCGGCAGCCGGCCGTCCAGGGGCAGGTACACCGCGCCGAGCTTCATGACGGCGAGGAGGGCCACGACGAGGTCGAGCGATCGTTCGTAGCAGACCCCCACGGTGTCCCCGGGCGAGACGCCCCGACGCTCCAGCGCCTGCGTCAACGCCGAGCTGCGGTCCGCGAGTTCGCGATAGGTGAGAGTCCGCTCCCCGCAGGTGACCGCCGGGGCGCCCGGGTTCGCCTCCGCCTGCTCCGCGAAGAGATCCCAGCACGTCCGATGGGTGGGAAAGTCGACCTCGGTGCGGTTCCACGCCTCGATGACGAGGCGCCGCTCCTCCTCGCCGAGGAGGTTCAGCCTGCCTGTCGGCGACCGCCCGTCCGTGTCGAGGATGCTGTCCACCAGGGTGACGAAGTGTTCTGCCATGCCCGCGACGGCGTCGGCCGAGAAGGCGTCGGGGTGGTACTTCCAGTTCACCAGGAACCCGTTACCGGGAGCCACGTCCACCGTGAGGTCGTACTCCCCCAACTGGTACAGGCCGTCGACGAGTTCGAACTCCGGCTCGCCGGTGGCGCGGGCCCGCTCTTCCAGGTGTCCGGAGAGAGCGGAATCCTGGTAGTTGTACACGATCTGGTAAAGAGGCGACCGCGGGTTCTCGCCCCGGGCACCGAGGTCGCCCACGATCCGGTGGAACGGGTAGGTCCCGTGCTCGAGTACGTCGAGCACCGTGGACTGCACGCGCCGGGCGAACGACGTGAACTCCTCGGAGGCGTCCGGCCTGGTCCGGACGGGCAGCGTGTTGACGAAGTAGCCGACGATCGGGTCGAAGTGTTCCGTCGGGCGTCCGGCTACCGGCATCCCGATGACGAGGTCCTCGCTCCCGGTGTACCGGTGCAGCAGGGTCAGGAAGGCCGCCAGGAAGAAGATCCCCGGGCTGATCCCGTGCGAGGCGGCGAAGGCCGCGGCGGCGTCGGCCTGCTCCTTCGGCAGCCGGCTGGTGTGCACCTCCCCCACGTGGGGCGCGTCCGGCGCCAGGGCCACCTGCGAGGGCAACCCCGTGAGGACGCCCGCGCCGGCGAGCTCCCGCACCCAGAAGCCGCGGTCCTCCTCGGCACGCTCACCGGCCAGCAGGTCGCGCTCCCACGCGACGAACTCACCGAAGGAGGGGGAGCCCACCTCGATCGGCACGTCCCGCCCCTCGATCCGCGCCCGGTACGAACTCAGCAGCGTGTCGATGACGAGACGCCCCGACGCTCCGTCGATCACGAGGTGGTGGACGACCAGCAGGACGTACGCCTCGGACGCGGAGCGACGCAGGACAGTCAGCCTGGTCAGGGGATCCCCGGCCAGGTCGAACGGCCGCCGCGCCCTCTCCTGCAGAAGGGGCAGCACTCGCTCGGACGGGATGTCGGAGATGTCCACGTGATCGACGCGGAAGCCGTCCGCATCACCGTGGGACAGACACGGCCCGTCATCCGTCTCGCGCACCGTGGCCGAAAGAAGCGGATGCCGGAAAAGCGTGTCGCGGAATGCGGCCTGAAGCGCCGCAGTGTCCACGTCCGGAAACGACAAGCACACGGGAACGTTGTACGCGTACGTCTCCGGCTCCATCCGGGCAAGCACCCACAGGCCGCGCTGCCCCTCGGACAAGGGGATGTCCACGCGTCTGCCGAGCTCGGCCAGTACCCCCGCCGTCGACATCTCGCCGTCGGCGTACATGCGGGCGAGCGTGCGAAGGTTCATGACGGACTCCTTCCTGCCACACCACCCGGGCATGACGCTGCGGCAGAAGATCGCGAGCCAACGCGAGGACTCCGCCCGGCCCGCACGGAGCGGGCTTCCAGTTGTCTTCCAGCTCCCACTCGTGCACTTCGCCGCCCACGGCCGTTCCCTGCGCGTCGTGGTCGAACATCGTGTCCCTGCACCGGGCCCCGCCCCCCGAGCGGCTCCCGAGGCGGCAACGGCTCCGGATGACGGGCGCCGAAGATCGATCGGCCCGGTGATGCGGCGTACGGTCCCTCGACCGGATCCCACGCGGTGGTGTCGAGCGACTCCGGACGATCCGACCGCTTCGGCACGCTCACCGGCGTGTCGGCCAGGTCGTACGACCAGCCGCGGTGGCAACAGGCGCCAGTGCGGATCGCGCCGAAATGGGCGTCGAACACCAGGGCGCCGCAGCGGGGCACGAGCCGGGCCGGGTGCGGATCCGGGCGGACACACGGCCCCGCTCCCGACGGCGGCGTTGCGCATCGGTGTGCACGGCACGGTCCACCGGCCCACCCTCGGCGTCGACGAGCCCCGGGAGGCCGATCGAACGCGACATCACGGCCGGGCGCTCGATGCCTGCGCGCGGCAGCGAACAGCAGGCGCCCACAGATGTGGCCGTCGGTGTCATGACAATCAGTATGGCCCGCGGCGCGTTGCGTGTTCGCACGTTCGTTCCGATGTGAAGCACGTCACTTATACGTTTCGACCGGCGCCGAGTACGTGATGTGTGCTGCGGCAGAAGCTGGGTTGACAGCATGGAGCCCGGAGCAGGTCGCGCGACGCCTGCTGTCGAAATTACCCGACGCCGAGGACATGCGCATCAGTCCCGAGGCGATCTACCAGGCGCTCCACATCGAGGGGCGTGGTGCGCCGAAACGCGAGCCGGTGGCCTGCTTGCGCACCGGACGGCACTACGTGTCCCACAGGCATGCAGCCGGCAGAAGGTACGGGCCCACGTCGCCGACGAGGGTCCTCCTCAGCGAGCGTCCCGCCGAGGCCTGCTGCTGGGCGGACTCGGGTGGACTCGGAATACGTAGAGATGAGTCTGCGTGTCGGCCTTGTGTCGGCGGCAGCCATTCTTCCCGGTCGGTCCGCAGGGCCGGTCGGCCCCACGGGTTTTCGGGCATACGCACCCACGCTCGCGTCACCTGACCGCGTAACAGCACAGTCGGGTGCCGTGCGACCGGCGTGGCGTTCTTGAAGTCGTTGAACGTGATCGCCCCTTCGATGCCGCACGTAGCCGGCGCACGATCTGATCCCCGGTCGGCCTGCTGGGCCCTCACCTCACCGCTCAACACGGCCCGGTGCTCCGGCCGCGCAGACACCCGCCCCGTTCCGCACCGGCTCGTCCGAGCCCGGCTCGCCAGAAACCCCTGCCGCCCGATCCGCCCCCTGACCTAGGATGTACGAGATCATCTGCGGCCCGACGGGCTTCCGTTCCGCGTCAGCGGACTGAAGAGGACATGCCCCCACCCGCGCGAGTTACTTCGTGCTGCCTGGGGGCATTCCTTGTTGTTCCGCGAGTCCGCCGCGACCGTCGCCGCCCGCAACCTGGAAGGGACGCTGGCGCTGCACCTGATGGAGAACTTCCAGCACACGCACGGCTACCGACCCGGCGCGTCCGAGGTGCGGTCCTGGGAGCGCAGTCTCCCCGCTCTCACCGGTGCACTCCTCGACGCCGGACTCGATGATGTCGAGATGCTGATCGAGTACTCCTTGCCCCTGACCAGCAAGCGCGCCGACGTCATACTGGCCGGGCTCCACCCGTCCACGGGCGAGCCTTCGTACGTCGTCGTCGAACTCAAGCAGTGGAGTCAGGCCTACGCGGAGGAGGAGGACCCCCTGCTCTGCCGGATGGACGCCTACCCGCGTCCCGTACTCAACCCCATCGAGCAGGTCCGCGGCTACTGCTCCTACCTGCTCTCCTTCAACGGTGCGCTGGAGCGGACGCCGGAGGCGGTCGCCGGAGTGGTGTTCCTCCACAACGCGACGGAGTTCGGCATCAGCTCCCTGCGCGAGGTCCCGGAGGACCTGCGGGGCCGGATGTACACCGCCGACCAGCGCGGGGCGTTCCTCGAGTTTCTGCGTTCGCGGCTCTCACCCAAGTCCGGTGCGGCCGCCGCCGACCTGCTTGTCCAGGGCAGGACGCGCCCGTCGAAACAGCTGATGGCCGTGGCAGCGGCCGAGGTCCGCGACCGCGAGCAGTTCATCCTGCTCGACGAGCAGCGGATCGCCTACGAGCTGGTGCTGTCGGCGGTACGCAAGGCGAAGCGGTCGAACCACAAGCAGGTCGTCGTGGTGACCGGCGGCCCCGGTTCCGGAAAGAGCGTCATCGCGCTGTCACTCCTCGGCGAGTTGTACCGGCGCGGGGAGACCGCTCTGCACGCGACCGGTTCGGCGTCGTTCACCAAGACGATGCGCAAGATCGCCGGCGCCCGGAAGCCCGAGGTGCAGCAGCTGTTCAAGTACTTCAACAGTTTCATGGATGCCGAGCCGAACGACCTCGACGTCCTCATCTGCGACGAGGCCCACCGACTCCGCAAGACGTCCGCCAACCGCTACACCAAGGCCGCCCTGCGCAGCGACCGCCCGCAGGTGGCCGAACTGATCGACGCGGCCCGGGTGCCGGTGTTCCTCCTCGACCAGCACCAGGTGGTGCGCCCCGGCGAGATGGGGACCAAGGAGCAGATCAAGGACGCCGCAGCCGCGCGGGGCATCGACTGCGTCGTGGTGGAACTGGACAGCCAGTTCCGCTGCGGTGGCAGCGAGGCCTATGTGAAGTGGGTCGCGGACCTGCTCGGCCTGGAGGGCGGCGAGCCGACCGTCTGGGAGCCGGACGGCAAGGTGCAGTTGCTGACCGCCGACAGCCCGCAGGAGCTGGAGGACTTCCTCGTCGCTCGCCGCGAGGAGGGTGCGGGGAGGAAGTACAGCGCGCGCATGGCGGCCGGGTACTGCTGGAAGTGGACCACGAGAATCACACCGGAGATGACCGAGCTGCCCCGCGACGTCGTCATCGGCAGTTGGTCGCGCCCCTGGAACGTACCCGGCGACCGCTCCCTGTTCGGTGCCCCGGCGGCGCCGTTCTGGGCCAACGATCCGGCCGGTTTCGGCCAGGTGGGCTGTGTGTACACCGCCCAGGGCTTCGAGTACGACTGGTCGGGCGTGATCATGGGTCCGGACCTGGTCTGGCGGACCGACCGCTGGGTGGTGGTCCGTACCGCTTCGAAGGACCCGATCTTCACCAGGGCGACCCCGGACTCCGAGGTCGATCGGCTCATCCGCCACACGTACAAGGTGCTGCTGACCCGCGGGATGGTCGGCACGATGATCTACTCCACTGATCCGGAGACCCGCGAGAAGTTGCGTTCGCTCGTCCACCCGCAAACAGACGTAAGGGTTGCCGTTCCCGCGTGATCCGGTGATCGCGGAAGCTTTGGTCCGTTGTCGTACCCACGCCGTACGAGCGGACCGCACCCGCGTCACCGCCCGGGGCCGCATCACGACCGCACATCGCCGGCGGAGCCGGGGAGAGCGTGAGTGCCCTGTGCGGCCGCGCACCACGGCCCCGGGCAGTCGGTACGGCCGGACATGGTCCGTACAGTCAGGCCTCGCCGACGCCACCCAGGAACGACAACCGCACCTGCCTTCGCGGATTGTCCTTGTTCGTGTCGACCAGGCACACCGACTGCCACGTCCCGAGTTCGAGCCGCCCTCCGATCACCGGCAGAGTGGCGTGCGGTGGCACCAGGGCGGGGAGCACGTGGTCGCGGCCGTGGCCCGGGCTGCCGTGGCGGTGTTGCCACCGGTCGTCGGCGGGGAGCAGGGTCCGCAGGGCGGCCAGGAGGTCGTCGTCGCTGCCGGCTCCGGTCTCCAGGACGGCGATTCCGGCCGTGGCGTGGGGCACGAAGATGTTGAGCAGGCCGTCGCGGCCGTGAGCGGAGTCGGCGAGGAAGCGCTCGCACTCAGCTGTCAGGTCGGTGACCGTCTCGGTCCGTCCGGTGGTGAGGTGCAGAAGATGGGTGGCAAAGGAATCAGGCATGAGCCCATTCTGACGTCGGGGGTGCGGGTGTGCCGAAGGGAAGAACCGCGAGTCACCCGAGGTTGGTAGAAAGGTGAACGAATTTGGGGTGCCTGAGCTGGACGTGGCCGTCATCGGTGCGGGGCAGGCGGGGCTGTCCGCCGCCTACCACCTGCGACGCGCCGGATTCGAGCCGGACCGGCACTTCGTGGTGTTCGACCACGCACCGCGTCCGGGGGGCGCCTGGCAGTTCCGCTGGCCCTCTCTCACGTACGGCAAGGTGCACGGCATGCACTCGCTGCCCGGCATGGAGCTCACGGGCGCTGACGACGGCCGCCCGTCGTCCGAGGTGATCGGAGGGTATTTCGACGCGTACGAGGAGCGCTTCGACCTGCGGGTGCACCGGCCGGTCGGAGTGAGCGCCGTGCGTGACGGGGATGGCGGCCGACTGCTCGTCGAGACGACGGAGGGTGCGTACGCGACGCGTGCTCTGATCAACGCCACCGGCACCTGGGACCGGCCCTTCTGGCCGCGGTATCCGGGCCAGGAAACCTTCCTCGGGCGGCAGTTGCACACCGCGAACTATCCGGGGCCTGCCGAGTTCGCGGGTCTGCGGGTGGTCGTGGTCGGCGGCGGCGCCTCGGGGACACAGCACCTCATGGAGATCGCCGAGGTGGCCGCGGCCACGCACTGGGTCACACGCCGGCCTCCGGTGTTCCGCGAGGGGCCGTTCGGCGAGGAGCAGGGGCGGGCGGCCGTCGCCATGGTGGAGGAGCGCGTACGGCGCGGCCTGCCTCCGCAGAGCGTGGTGAGTGTGACCGGGCTGCCGCTGAACGACGCGGTCCGGCGCGCCCGCGCCGAAGGGGTCCTCGACCGGTTGCCCATGTTCGACCGGATCACCCCGGGCGGGGTGGCATGGGCGGACGGTCGTACGGTCGAGGCGGATGTGCTCCTCTGGGCCACCGGCTTCCGGGCCGCTGTCGATCATCTGGCCCCGCTGCGGCTTCGGGAGGCGGGTGGCGGCATACAGGTCGAGAACACCCGGGCCGTGCGGGACGCGCGGGTCCATCTCGTCGGGTACGGGCCTTCCGCCAGCACGATCGGCGCCAATCGGGCCGGACGCGCGGCGGTCCGTTCGATCACGCGGCTGCTGGACAGCGTGCCGACCTGACGCCTCATACCCGACCGCCGCACGGAGGTTTCGGGCGCTTGCAGCCGGTTCTGCGCCGGACCGGTCCCGGTGGCCGTCGGATGCCCGGCCCGGGCAGCCTGACCGGTGAGCGGCTGGAGGACGGCGAACCCGGCCCACCGGTGCCCCCACGCGTGGATGAGCAGGTCATGCCCCATCCGTCGTCCCGGCCGCTGCCGCCGTACCGGCCGTGGCTCCCGCTGCGGCCACCGCTGCTGCCGTCGTCGTTGCCCGGTGGTGCTGATGGTGGGGTCAGATGGTGGGGTCAGGGGAACCGCATACGAGCAGCGCTCCCACGGGTGGCGATCACCCTCGGGGCGGGCGTGCCACAGCGAGGTGCGCAGCCTCAGGTGATCAGGTAATCAGGTAGTTAGGCGGTCAGGTGGTCGTAGGAGCCAGGTGGCTGTCCCGGCGGATCAGAGCGGCGTACCGGCCGTCCTGCGCGAGCAGTTCGTCGTGCGTCCCCCGCTCGGCCACGCGACCGTCGTCCAGGACGACGATCTGGTCCGCGTCCCGGACGGTCGACAGACGGTGGGCGATGGTGAGGGTGGTGCGGCCCTTCGACAGGGCGTCGACGGCTTGCTGTACGGCGTGCTCCGTACGCGTGTCCAGAGCGCTCGTCGCCTCGTCGAGGATGAGGACGGGCGGGTCCCTGAGGATGGTGCGCGCGATGGCCAGCCGCTGCTTCTCGCCGCCGGAGAAGCGGTAGCCGCGCTCACCGACCAGAGTGTCGTAGCCGTCGGGCAGTGAGGCGATGTGGTCGTGGATCTGAGCGGTGCGGGCCGCGGCCTCGATCTCCTCGGCAGTGGCGTCGGGCTTGGCGAAACGGAGGTTCTCCGCGACCGAGGCGTGGAAGAGGTACGTCTCCTGCGAGACGACGCCGACAGCCCGGGCGAGCGTGTCGAAGGCCAGGTCGCGCACGTCGACGCCGTCGATCGTGACCCGGCCTCCTGTCACGTCGTACAGCCGCGGCACCAGATAGCTGAGGGTGGACTTGCCGGATCCGGTGGGGCCCACGACGGCCAGACTCGTGCCGGCGGGCACCGTCACGTCGATGCCGCTCAGGGTGGGACCGCTCGTCTCGTCATAGGCGAAGGTGACGTCGTCGAAGGAGACCTCGCCACGGATCCTCTCGAGCCGTACGGGCTTCCCGGGCTCGGTGATGTCCACCTCGAGGTCGAGGTACTCGAAGATCCGCTGGAAGAGGGCCAGGGACGTCTGCATCTGGACACCGGTGGACAGCAGGCTCACGGCGGGCCGGAACAGCCCCTGCTGGAGCGAGACGAAGGCCACCAGTGTGCCGATGGAGACGGCGGTGGCGCCCGACTGGAGGGTGAGCCCGGCGGCCCAGTAGATGACGGCGGGCATGGCGGCCATCACGATGCCGATCGTCGACATCCGCCAGCGGCCGGCCATGTTGGAGCGCACTTCGAGGTCGACCAGTCGCTCCGACTCCTCGGCGAACCCCTGGGTGAGCGAGTCCGAGCGGCCCATGGTGCGGCCGAGCAGGATGCCGCTGACGGACAGCGACTCGGTCACGGTGGCGGCCATGGCCGCCATCTGCTTCTGGCGCTGCGTGGTGATCCTCTTGCGCTCGCGGCCGACGCGGCGGCTGATCCACACGAAGACCGGCAGCAGGAGCAGCGAGACGACGGTGAGGCGCCAGTCGAGGGCGAGCATGGCGACCACCGTGGCGATGACCGCGGTGAGGTTGGAGACCAGCGAGGTCGCGGTGGAGGTCACCGTGGCCTGCATGCCGCCGATGTCGTTGGCGATGCGGGACTGGACCTCGCCCGTGCGCGTTCTGGTGAAGAAGGCGAGCGGCATCCGCTGCAGCTGGGTGTAGACGGCGGTGCGCAGATCGTGCATGACGCGCTGGCCGACCGTCGTGGAGATCAGGGTCTGCAGGACGCCGAAGACGCTGTTCGTCACGGCGGTGAGGATCATGCCGAGGGCGAGCAGCGTGAGGAGTCCCGTGCGCCCCTGGGGAATGGCGGTGTCCAGGATCTCCCGGAGGAGGAACGGCGAGGCGACCGACACGAGCGAGGATGCGCCGACCAGCAGCCCGACCACCGCGAGCCTGCCGCGGTACGGGTGGAAGAGCCGGAAGATGCGGCGGAGTTCGGCGGGCGGCTGCTTCGCAGCTCCTGCGGGCGGTGTCCACAGGGGTTCGTCGGGTTTCATGGGCTCCTTCGACAGCATGTGGCCGACGGGCGCGGGATGGGGGCGCACGGCGGATGGCGAGCACGATCGAGAGCTTAGCTCACTGTTACCTCTACTCACAATGAACGAGGTCCTGATATTGTTCCCACATGGAATCCCCCGACTCCGACGGCCTCCTCGCCGAGCAGCTGCTGCGACTGACGCGCCGGCTCCAGCGCATCCAGGGGCGCCAGCTGGAGCCGATAGGCATCACGCCGGCGCAGTTCCGCCTGCTGCGCACGGTCGCGCACTTCGACGGCCCGCCCCGGATGGCCGACCTGGCCGCCCGGCTGGACGTGGTCCCGCGCGCGGTGACCACCCTCGTGGACGGCCTGGAGGCGAGCGGCCGGGTGCGCCGCGTCCCTGATCCGACCAACCGCCGGGTGGTCCGCGTCGAGATGACGGGGGAAGGTCGGGCTGTGCTCCGCTCGCTCCGCGACGCCCGCAAGGCCGCCGCGGAGGAGATCCTGGCTCCGCTGACCACCGAACAGCGCGAGGTGCTGGGTGGTCTGATGACCACTCTGGTCGAGGGGATGCCGGAGCGCCGCTGCTGACGCCGTGAGCAGCCGCGGCGCGGCGGCCTGCTCCCGCTCCCTGCTCCCCCGGCGCCTCGTCCCCTGCTCCCCCGCCGTCTCGCCCCCTTCTCCCCTGCGGGGTCCCCTTGCTTCCTCGGCGCGGCAGGCCGGCTCCGACCGTCCGGTGGCGCCCGTGGGCCGCTGCCGCCGGACTCCACCACCACCCCCGCGCGATTAATCGGTTGCCCGTCAGGGGTGCGGGACGCGAACCTTGCACGGTTTGGTCCCCCTGTCGCACGAGGCCCCCTCGGGCCTGCGCTCTTCCGATCCTTGGAACGTCATGCAGATTCGCGATCTTCCGTACTCGGATCCCGGCGACCCCGATGTCCGTTCAGGCCCACGTCTCCTGCTCTGGCTCGGGCGCAGTCAGCTCAGCGGCCAGCTCAAGTCCCTCGGCTGGGGGTTGCTGCACCAGTGCGCGATCGCCGGACTGCCGCTCACGGTGGGGCTCGCCGTCCAGGCCGTCATCGAACGGTCCGGCAGGGGCCTGGCCTTCGCCGGGACCCTCCTCGTGCTGCTGGGTGTCCTCATCGCGGTGGGCGACACGATGCTCCACCGGACGGCGGTCACCAACTGGATCACCGCCGCGGCGCGCGTCCAGCAGTTGCTGGCCCGCAAGACGGCCGAGCTCGGTTCGGCGCTGACCCGGCGGGTGGCGGCCGGCGAGGTCGTGGCCGTCTCCACGGGCGACGTGGAGAAGATCGGATGGTTCGTCGAGGCGCTCTCCCGCTTCGTGGCCGCCGCCACCGCGCTCGTCCTGATCTGCGTCGGGCTCGTCCTCTACCTGCCCGCCCTCGGGGTCCTGGTGGCCGTCGCCCTGCCCGTCCTCGCGCTGGCCGTCCTCCCCCTGCTCCCCCGGGCCACCCGGCGGGCGGATATGCAGCGCGAGAAGGCGGGCCGGGCCACCGAGCTGGCCTCCGACACCGTCGCCGGGCTGCGGGTGCTGCGCGGTATCGGCGGCGAGGAGCTGTTCCTCGGCCGTTACCGGCGCGCCTCCCAGGAGGTCCGGGAGGCCGCCGTGCGCAGCGCGCGGATGTGGGCGCTCATCTCCGCCCTCCAAGTGCTCCTGCCCGGGGCACTGCTGATCTCGCTCGTCTGGTACGGGGCGGCGCTGGCCCGGGACGGCCGGATCGAGGTCGGTCAACTGGTCACCGTCTACAGCGCGGCGACGCTGATGCTCTTCCCCTTGCGCCACTTCGAGGAGATCGCCATGGCGTACTCCTTCTCCAAGCCGTCGGCGCAGCGTGCGGTGCGGGTCCTGTCGCTACGGCGCAGCGCCCGCACCTCGACGGCGGACGCGACGGCGCCTGAGGGTGATCTGTACGACCCGGTGACCGGGCTGATGGCCCCGCGGGGCCTGTTCACGGCCGTGGTCTGCGGGGACCCGGACGAGGCGGGACGGCTGGCGGAGCGTCTCGGTGGGCACGCGGAGACCGGCGACCCGCCTCCCGCCGGTGCCGGGGCGATGCCACGCGACGCGTC
>NZ_JBEXWB010000026.1:0-39544 GCF_040629645.1 Streptomyces sp. NPDC005899
GTCTGTGGGTGGCGCGGGGCGGCCCCCTCTGCGTCGCCCGCCCCCCCGCCCCCGGGGGGCCCCCCCGGGGGGGGGGGCGGGCCCGCCCGGGCCCCCCCCCCACGGCCGATCGTCCGGAAGGAGGGACGTCGATGAGCACGAAGGACTTCGTCGAGAAGGACTACTACAAGGTCCTCGGCGTCCCCAAGGACGCCACCGACGCCGAGGTCAAGAAGGCGTACCGGAAACTCGCCCGCGAGTTCCACCCGGACGCCAACAAGGGCGACTCCAAGGCGGAGGAACGCTTCAAGGAGATCTCCGAGGCGAACGACGTCCTCGGTGACCCCAAGCGGCGCAAGGAATACGACGAGGCGCGCGCCCTCTTCGGCAACGGCGGCTTCCGGGCGGGCCCCGGTGGCGCGGGCGGCAACTTCAACTTCGACCTGGGCGACCTCTTCGGGGGCGCCCCCGGCGGTGCCCCGGGCGGCGGTGCCGGCGGATTCGGCGGTGGCGGCGGCCTCGGCGACGTCTTCGGCGGGCTGTTCAACCGCGGCGGCACGGGCACCCGTGTCCAGCCGCGCCGCGGCCAGGACATCGAGTCCGAGGTCACGCTCAGCTTCACGGAGGCCGTGGACGGGGCCACGGTCCCGCTGCGGATGTCCAGCCAGGCCCCGTGCAAGGCATGTTCGGGCACCGGCGACAAGAACGGCACCCCCAGGGTGTGCCCGACCTGTGTCGGGACCGGCCAGGTGTCGCGCGGGACCGGCGGCGGCTTCTCGCTCACCGACCCCTGCGTGGACTGCAAGGGCCGGGGTCTGATCGCCCAGGACCCCTGCGAGGTCTGCAAGGGCAGCGGCCGAGCGAAGTCGGCGCGCACCATGCAGGTCCGCATCCCGGCGGGGGTGCTGGACGGCCAGCGCATCAGGCTGCGCGGCAAGGGCAGCCCGGGCGAGCGGGGCGGCCCGGCCGGCGACCTCTACGTCGTCGTCCACGTCGACGCCCATCCGGTCTTCGGCCGCAAGGGCGACAACCTCACGGTCACGGTGCCCGTCACCTTCGTGGAGGCGGCACTCGGCGGTGAGGTGAAGGTACCCACGCTCGGCGGGCCGCCCGTGACCCTGAAACTCCCGCCCGGCACCCCCAACGGGCGTACGATGCGGGCCCGCGGCAAGGGTGCCGTGCGCAAGGACGGGACCCGGGGCGACCTCCTGGTCACCGTCGAGGTCTCCGTACCCAAGGACCTCGGCCCGGAGGCGCAGGACGCGCTGGAGGCCTACCGGAAGGCGACCGCGGGGGAGGACCCGCGGGCGGAGCTGTTCCAGGCTGCGAAGGGAGCTTGAGATGGACGGCCGTCGACGCAATCCGTACCAGCTGACGGACGAATCACCGGTCTACGTGATCTCGATCGCGGCCCAGCTCTCGGGCCTGCACCCGCAGACACTGCGCCAGTACGACCGCCTCGGCCTCGTCTCGCCCGACCGCACGGCCGGACGCGGCCGGCGCTACTCGGCCCGCGACATCGAGCTGCTGCGCACCGTGCAGCAGCTGTCGCAGGACGAGGGCATCAACCTCGCGGGCATCAAGCGCATCATCGAGCTGGAGAACCAGGTGGCCGCCCTCCAGCAGCGTGTCGCCGAGCTCTCGGCGGCCGTGGACGGCGCGGCCGTGGCCATGCAGCAGCGCGAGGCCCAGGTGCACGCCTCCTACCGGCGCGACCTGGTGCCCTATCAGGACGTGCAGCAGGCCGGTGCACTGGTGGTCTGGCGGCCCAAGAGGCCGAAGGACTGAGGCCGGGCCGCACGGCTCCGGCTCCGCGCGCAGGAGGCAGGATCACCCGTCCGGGGGTCCTGCCTTCCGTGCGTCCGGACACGGGCCGCACGGCGGGAGCCCGGACGCCTCGGGCGAGGGCGCCTTGTGCCCGGACGCCCCTGCCCGGACGCCCCTGCCCGGACGTCAGCCGCCCTGTTCCAGGATTCCGGAGCGTGCGATCAGGTAGCCGAGCTGGGCGCGGCTGGTGCTGCCGAGCGTGGCCGACAGCTTGGCGACGTGGGCCCGGCAGGTGCGGACGTTCATGCCGAGCCGCCGGGCGATGGAGTCGTCCACGTGTCCTTCGACGAGGAGCTGGGCGATGGAGCGCTGGACGCCACTGATCCCCTCGGGCGTCGGCCCGTACCTGATCTCCTCGAGCAGGGGGGCCGCCCTGGTCCACAACTGCTCGAAGACCTTGGCGAGGTATTCGACCAGGCCGGGGTGGCGCAGCTCCAGGGCGACCATGCGGTCGTCCTGGGCCGGGATGAAGGCGACGGTACGATCGAAGACGATCAGACGCTCTATCAGCTCTTCGAGTGTCCGGATCTCCACGTGGTCGCCGGCCATGCGCTCGGCGTAGGCCAGCGTGCTCTGGCTGTGGCGTGCGGTGTGCTGGTACAGCGTGCGGATCTTGACGCCCCGGTGGACGACCGACAGGCCCCGTTCGAGCGATTTGCTGAGGCTGTCCTCGGGCCTTCCGCCTCCCGGCTGGACGGTGAGGACTTCGGAACGGCATTCCGCGGTGGCGAGATCGAGGGAGGCGTTGATCCGGTTGACGCCCTCCAGCACGGTGATGGAGTGGGTGGTCGACGGGCCCTGGGCGCTGATGTCCATGAATGGCTCGAAGCACTCGGCCAGGGCCAGGGAGTGCCTCCGGCGTTCCTGGATCTCGCGCTCTATGGGATGCATGTGCTGGGCGAGGGCGGCCGACGGTGCGACGGGGCGGAGCCAGTCCGAGGCGTCGGGATCGGGGTGCAGCAGGGCGAACTCGATCAGGCACGGAGCCGGTTCGACTTCGGCGCGTGCGATGCGGCCGCTGCGCAGGGCGATGGCGTAAAGACGCGCTCCATCCTCACATAGATCCGCAATCCCGTGAGGATGTGTCGGTTTTGTGGTACTTGAGCGCATATCTCCACCCCCCAGGTTCCTGAACTTGCAGGAACATGATGCATCGACTCGGTGGTGTTCGAGTGCCCAGGTGAGACATCGTCTTCAGTGCGGGGGAGAAGAATCCACAAGTGAGGACGAAGCCGACTATGTACAAGCGAATGCTTCGCTCGGCGCTTGCCGCCACGTTCGTCGCGGCCATGGGTTTCGGGCTGTCGGGTGCGGGCGACATCGGCTGGAACAGTGAGGCGGCTGCTGCGCCGGGTGACATCGGCTGGAACGTGCAGGCGGCAACGCCGGCCGACATCGGCTGGATCGCTCCCGTGAGCGGCCGGGGTGACATCGGCTGGTCTTCTCCGACCGACATCGGCTGGTCTTCTCCGACGGACATCGGATGGGCCGCCCCGACCGGTACCGCCGCATGACCACCCCACCGGACGACCGCACCTTCCGGCGGGAGATGGCCACGGCGTATCGCTCAGGGTGGCACTTCATCGATCTGCTCACGGCACTGACCCGCCAGGGCGATTCGTTGATGGTCACCCTGTTCGGACAGCCGATCGTCGTCGTGATGGAGACGGACGAGGACATCCGCGCCTATCGCTGCCTCCGCCGTCCGCGAGGTGCGCCGCAACCGGTTCGCTGTGCCGTCAGGTACGGAATGATTTTCGTCAATCTTGATCAGCGCGACCACGAACTGTTCGACCAAGAAGCCATTTCCGCCACCCCCCGCAGTGCCTGAACGATTCCCCCGTCGTTCCATGTCGTTCAGGCGCTTCCCCCACACAACGGCGCCATCGTGACCTGACACGGTGGCGCCGTTGTGCTGTCCGGAGACGGAAAAGAGAAAGGGCCGGGAAAGGCCGGGCCGAAATTCCGCGGAAAAGGGAACGGGCCGGTGGGCGTCAGCCCTTTCCCAGCGCCCTGTCCACGGCGATCTCGATGACGATCCGGTCCGGGTTGGGCGACGGCGTGCGCTCGTACCGCTCCGCGTAGCGGCGTACCGCGTCGTCCACCTCGCCGGGGTCCGTGCGGACCGTCGCGCGGCCTTCCAGGGTCGCCCAGCGGCGTCCCTGCATCTGGCAGACCGCGACGCGCGCCCCTTCCGGGCCGGCCGCGAGGACGTGGGCGACCTTCCGGCTGTTCCTGTTGGTGATGACCCGCGCCGTCCGGGTGTCCGGGTCGTACGTCACGCCGACCGGCACGACGTGCGGCGTGCCGTCGGGGCGCAGGGTCGTCAGCGTGCACACGTGGCGCTCCCGCCAGAAGGCGAGGTACTCGGGTCCGGGGTTGCGTACGTCAGGCATGGGGCCAGCCTAGAGAGAGGGCTGCCGAAGGAGCGACGGGGTAGGCGTGAGGCGCCCGGTTCCGGCTTGAGTGGAATAGACTCAACTTTGTACTCGTTGTGAGAGTCATAGTCGTGAGAGCCGTAGCTCCCCAGGCCGGAGACACCAGTACGAGGAGGAGACAGAGCCCGTGGACGCCGAGCTGACCAACAAGAGCCGGGACGCCCTCAACGCGGCCACCAGCAGGGCCGTCAAGGACGGGCACCCCGATCTCACCCCCGGGCACCTGCTGCTCGCGCTGCTCGCGGGTGAGGACAACGCCAACATCACCGATCTGCTGGCCGCCGTCGACGCCGACCAGGTGGCCGTGCGCACGGAGACCGAAAGGCTCCTGGGCGCCCTGCCCAGCGTCACCGGATCGACCGTGGCGCCTCCGCAGCCCAACCGCGACCTGCTCGCCGTCATCGCCGACGCCGACCGGCGGGCGAAGGAGCTCGGTGACGACTACCTGTCCACCGAGCACCTGCTGATCGCCATCGCGGCGAAGGGCGGCCGTGCCGGTGAGATCCTGGACGGACAGGGAGCCGGTGCGAAGAAGCTGCTGGACGCCTTCGAGAAGAGCAGGGGAGGGCGCCGGGTGACCACTCCCGACCCCGAGGGCCAGTACAAGGCCCTGGAGAAGTTCGGCACCGACTTCACGGCCGCCGCGCGCGAAGGGAAGCTGGACCCGGTCATCGGCCGGGACCAGGAGATCCGCCGCGTCGTGCAGGTGCTGTCGCGCCGGACGAAGAACAACCCGGTCCTCATCGGCGAGCCCGGCGTCGGCAAGACGGCCGTCGTCGAAGGGCTCGCCCAGCGCATCGTCAAGGGTGACGTCCCCGAGTCCCTGAGGAACAAGCGGCTCGTCTCCCTGGACCTCGGCGCGATGGTCGCGGGCGCCAAGTACCGCGGCGAGTTCGAGGAGCGCCTCAAGACCGTGCTGTCCGAGATCAAGGAGAGCGACGGGCAGATCATCACGTTCATCGACGAGCTGCACACGGTCGTCGGCGCGGGCGCCGGCGGGGACTCCGCGATGGACGCCGGAAACATGCTCAAGCCGATGCTCGCCCGCGGGGAGCTCCGCATGGTCGGCGCGACCACCCTGGACGAGTACCGCGAGCGCATCGAGAAGGACCCCGCGCTGGAGCGCCGCTTCCAGCAGGTGCTGGTCGCCGAGCCGTCCGTCGAGGACACCATCGCGATCCTGCGCGGGCTCAAGGGCCGCTACGAGGCCCACCACAAGGTGCAGATCGCGGACTCCTCGCTGGTGGCCGCCGCGACCCTCTCCGACCGCTACATCACCTCCCGCTTCCTCCCCGACAAGGCCATCGACCTGGTCGACGAGGCGGCCTCGCGGCTCCGGATGGAGATCGACTCCTCGCCCCTGGAGATCGACGAACTCCAGCGCGCGGTGGACCGGCTGCACATGGAGGAACTGGCGCTCAGGAACGAGAGCGACGAGGGCTCCAGGCAGCGCCTCGAGAAGATCCGCCGCGACCTCGCGGACAAGGAGGAGGAGCTGCGTGGCCTGACCGCCCGCTGGGAGAAGGAGAAGCAGGGCCTCAACCGCGTCGGTGAGCTCAAGGAACGCCTCGACGACCTGCGGGGACAAGCCGAACGCGCCCAGCGGGACGGCGACTTCGACACCGCGTCCAAGCTGCTGTACGGGGAGATCCCCGGCCTGGAACGCGAGCTGGCCGAGGCGGACGAGGCCGAGCAGGAGGCCTCCCAGGACACGATGGTCAAGGAGGAGGTCGGCCCGGACGACATCGCCGACGTCGTCGGTGCCTGGACCGGCATCCCCGCCGGGCGGCTCCTGGAGGGTGAGACCCAGAAGCTCCTGCGCATGGAGTCCGAGCTGGGCCGGCGGCTGATCGGCCAGACCGAGGCCGTCCGCTCCGTGTCGGACGCGGTGCGCCGCACCCGCGCGGGTATCGCCGACCCGGACCGGCCCACCGGCTCGTTCCTCTTCCTCGGGCCGACCGGTGTCGGTAAGACCGAGCTGGCCAAGGCGCTGGCGGACTTCCTGTTCGACGACGAGCGGGCCATGATCCGCATCGACATGAGCGAGTACGGCGAGAAGCACAGCGTCGCCCGCCTCGTCGGCGCGCCGCCCGGTTACGTCGGTTACGAGGAGGGCGGCCAGCTCACCGAGGCGGTGCGCCGCCGCCCCTACAGCGTCGTCCTGCTGGACGAGGTGGAGAAGGCGCACCCCGAGGTCTTCGACGTCCTGCTCCAGGTGCTGGACGACGGCCGGCTCACCGACGGGCAGGGCCGGACGGTGGACTTCCGCAACACCATCCTGGTCCTGACGTCGAACCTGGGCAGTCAGTTCCTCGTGGATCCCCTGACGGAACCCGAGGTGAAGAAGGAGCAGGTGCTGGAGGTCGTGCGGGCGTCGTTCAAGCCCGAGTTCCTCAACCGGCTCGACGACCTGGTCGTCTTCTCCGCCCTGTCCGGTGACGAGCTGGCCCACATCGCGGGGCTCCAGGTGGCCCGCCTCGCCCAGCGGCTGTCCGACCGCCGGATCCACCTCGACGTCACCGACGAGGCGCTCGCCTGGCTGGCCGTGGAGGGCAACGACCCGGCGTACGGCGCGCGGCCGCTGCGCCGGCTGATCCAGACCGCGATCGGTGACCGCCTCGCCAAGGAGATCCTCGCGGGCGAGGTCCGGGACGGAGACACGGTCCGGGTCGACCGCGCCGGGGACGGGCTCCTCGTGGAGCCGCTGAGGCCGGCGAAGGTCCTGTAGCCCAGGGGCGTGTCCCCGGCCGGGGTTCCCGGCCGGGGACACGCGTGTGTCCGGCCGGGACGCGGGCATCGATCTCGTGTGCCCGCCACCCGTCGGACGCCGGGCCGTCGCGGAACGCCCGGTGCGCGCGTCGGCGGGCCCGGCGAGAACGAGCCGAAAATATCCATTCCGTGGCCGAATGGCTGAGGTGCGGCTCGTTGCCGGGCTTCTTTGTGCCCGGCCGATACATATTCCCTTCCCTGAACGGAAGCGAGATCTCTCTGCGGGCGGCGGCAAAGTCTCCGCGATATCGACACACTCCGGACCCTTTTGCGGAGCGGCGGGAAGGCGTACGGCGAATTCGGCAGCCGGTAAGGTACGCGCATGACCGATCGGATACCTGACGAGATAAGCCCGGACCCGACGGATCGCGGAAGCGGCAGCCTTATTCGCCTCAGCGAATTCCGTACTCTGTGGGGGGCTTATGCTCAGTCGGTCCTCGGTGACCAGTTGGCGCGTGTGGCGCTGTCACTGCTGGTTTTCGAACGCACCGAGTCGGCGGGCTGGACGGCGGCGACCTACGCCCTGACCACCCTGCCGGCCCTGCTCTCCGGGGTGCTGCTGTCCGGCCTCGCGGACCGGTTCCCCCGGCGGACGGTCATGGTCGCCTGCGACCTGGTGCGCGGGGCCATCGTCGGGCTGATGGCCCTGCCGGGCACCCCGCTCCCGCTGCTGGCCGGGCTGCTCGTGCTGGCACAGCTCGCCGAGGCGCCGTTCGGCGCCGCGCAGGGCGCCCTCCTGCCGACCGTGCTCGGGACGGACCGGTACGAGCGGGGGCAGCGGGTCATGCTGATCACCCACCAGGCCGGGCAGCTGGTCGGTTTCGCCGTCGGCGGTGTGCTCGTCGTGTGGCTGGGCAGCCACCTCTCCCTGGGACTGAACGCGGCGAGCTTCCTGCTGTCCGCGGTCCTGATCAGGACCGGCGTGAAGGCCCGGCCGGTGGTGGGCGGCGCCGGGGCGCGGCCGAAGCGGCTGCACACGCAGGTGGGCAGCGCGGCCGCGCTCATCTGGGCCGACCCCCGCCTGCGGGCACTCGTCGGCCTCGGGTGGCTGGCGGGCTTCATCGTGCTGCCGGAGGGGCTGGCGGCCCCCTTCGCGGCCGAGGCGGGCGCCGGTACCGCCGCGGTCGGGCTCCTGCTCGCCGCGCATCCGGCCGGCATGGTGCTGGGCGCCGCTCTGCTGGGGCGGGCGAGCGTCGGGGACGAGGGGCGGCGGCGCCTGCTCGGGCCCCTGGCGGTCGGGGCGAACGTGCCGCTGCTCGTGTACTGGGCCGGCCCCGGCCTCGCGACGGCCCTCGTCCTGCTGCTGGTGTCGGGCATCTGCTCCGCCTACCAGATCACCGCGGGGGCCACCTTCGTCCTGCTCACCCCGGTCGACCAGCGCGGCCAGGCGCTCGGCTTGGTCAGGTCGGGCCTGACGGCGATGCAGGGCGTCGGTGTGGCGGCGGGCGGACTGGCGGCGGAGCTCTCGGGGTCCTCGGCGGACACGATCGGAGGAGCCGGAGTGCTCGGTACGCTCTGCGCCGTCCTGGTGGCCGTCGCCTGGTCGCGGGCCCGGGGGGCGGCGGCGGGAAGGATTCCACTGAGGGCGTAGGACTACGGGCCGCCGATCGCGGCTAGGGTCGATGGCAGGAAACCACGAGCGATCCACAGGAGTACCCAGCGATGTCTATCGACCCGTCCTCGATCCCCAACTTCGGGGGCCAGCCCGAGCCGCAGGCGGCAGGACCCGAGGGTCCCGTGGTCCCTGACCAGGACCTCGTCAAGCAGCTCCTGGAGCAGATGGAGCTGAAGTACGTCGTCGACGACGAGGGCGACCTCGCCGCGCCGTGGGAAGAGTTCCGCACGTACTTCATGTTCCGCGGCGAGGAGGAGCAGCAGGTCTTCTCGGTCCGCACGTTCTACGACCGCCCCCACGCGCTGGACCAGCGCCCCGTCCTCCTGGACGCCATCGACGACTGGAACCGCCGCACCCTGTGGCCCAAGGTCTACACGCACTCCCACGAGGGCGAGGAGGGCGCGGCCGCCTCCGTCCGGCTGATCGGTGAGGCGCAGATGCTCATCGGCACCGGCGTCAGCCTGGAGCACTTCGTCTCCTCGACGGTCAGCTGGGTCCGGGCCTCCATCGAGTTCGACAAGTGGCTCGTGGACCGCCTGGGCCTGGAGCCCGGCGGGAAGCAGGGCGAGGGCGAGGGCACCGAGCAGGGCGCGGAGGGCTGATCGCGGCACCACGCCGAAGGCCCGGCCCGTGGATGGTCGTCGCGACCACCTCCGTGCCGGGCCTTCGCGTGTGCGGGCCGCGTCAGCGCGCCGTGAGGCCCTTCAGGCGGGTGACCGCCTCGGCGAGCACCTCCGTCCGCTTGCAGAACGCGAAGCGGACGAAGGGCGCGCCCTCGTCGCGGTGGTCGTAGAAGACGGCGTTCGGGATGGCCACCACGCCGCACCGCCCGGGCAGCTCGCGGCAGAAGGCGAAGCCGTCGGACCCACCGCCGAGGGGCCGGATGTCGGTGGTGACGAAGTAGGTGCCGGCGGGTGCGCGGACCCCGAACCCGGCGTCGGCGAGGCCGCTGACCAGCAGGTCCCGCTTGGTGCGCAGGTCCGCCCGCAGGTCGTCGAAGTAGCCGGCGGGGAGCCGGAGCGCCTCGGCCACGGCGTACTGGAGGGGGCCGCCGGAGACGTACGTCAGGAACTGCTTGACGGAGCGGACCGCGGTGACCAGTTCCCTGCTCGCGGTGATCCAGCCGACCTTCCAGCCGGTGAACGAGAACGTCTTGCCGGCACTGCTCACGGTGACCGTGCGCTCCCGCATGCCGGGGAAGGAGGCCAGCGGGATGTGCTCGCCCTCGAAGACCAGGTGCTCGTACACCTCGTCGGTGATGACGAGCAGATCGCGCTCGCAGGCCAGTTCGGCGACGGCGGCCAGTTCGGCGCGGGTCAGGACGGTGCCCGTGGGGTTGTGCGGTGTGTTGAGCAGGATCAGCCGGGTCCGGGGCGTGACGGCGGCGCGGAGCTCGTCGAGGTCGAGTGCGTAGGCGCCGTCGTGCGGGCGCAGGGTGACGGGGACCCTGGTTCCGCCCGCCATGGCGATGCAGGCGGCGTAGGAGTCGTAGTAGGGCTCCAGGGCGATGACCTCGTCGCCGGGCTCCAGGAGCGCCAGCAGCGCGGCGGCCACGGCCTCGGTGGCGCCCGTGGTGACCAGGACCTCCGTGTCGGGGTCGTACGTGAGGCCGTACAGGCGTCGCTGGTGCTCCGTGACGGCGCTGCGCAGCTCGGGGACGCCGGAGCCCGGCGGGTACTGGTTCCCGTGTCCGGCCCGCAGCGCGCGGACCGCGGCCTCACGGACCTCCTCGGGGCCGTCGGTGTCGGGGAAGCCCTGGCCGAGGTTGATCGAGCCGGTCCGTGCGGCGAGCGCGGACATCTCCGCGAAGATCGTCGTGCCGAACGCGGTCAGGCGGCGGTTGAGCAGTGGTCGTCCCTGCGGTCCCTGTGTCATGGCCGTCATCCTGTGCCGAAGCTCTGGAGTTGCTCAAGTCCGCTTTGACGCCGGCGCGGTAGGGGGATCCCCCCTTCAGCAGAAGCGGGGACCTCGCTTCGGGGGAGAGAGGGACGTGAGGTCGATGGGCTTTCTCATCGTGGTGGGCGCGGTGGTGCTCGTGTTCGTCATCGTGCTCGTGGTGGCTTCGGGCGGCGGGGGAGACCCCTTGGCGGCCCGGAACAGGCGGGGCGGCCGGCGGCGGCCGGGCGGCGGTGCCGACGGGGGCAGCTGGTGGAGCGGTGACAGCGGGTCCGGCCATTCCGGGGGCCACTCGTGCGGGTCCGGCCACTCCGGTGGGCACTCGTGCGGGGGCGGCGGTCACTCCTGCGGAGGCGGGGGCGGCTGTGGCGGCGGCGGTGGCGGTGGGGACTGAGGGGAGACTCCCCTCTCCGGCCGCGCCCGCGGCGGGGCGGAATCGCCTTTGAGGTGCCCGGCGGGTCGAACTCCCGCCGGGCACCTCTCCGTTGGTGCACGGGGAACACGTGAACCGGGCGGCCCCCTGAGGGATGGAAACCACGTCAAGTTGGGTAAAAGCGCTGCGAGTGCGGGTACTTCGTGATTCCCTCGTTGGAGAACATTCAGCCCCCGGACCCCAGTTGGACCGGATCGGGCGTTCCCCTCCCCCACGTGCGCCGCACCGGGGGCGCCTCCTGTCCACGTGTCCATGTGTTTGCGGAGCCGACCCATGCTCACGACCCTCCAGACCGCCTATTCCGATACCCGCGCCGCCGATCTGGCCTGGACGCTGGGGCGTGAACCGCTGCCCGCCCTCGCCGTCCTGGACCTGCGGCTCGCCGGGGCCGAGCTGCAGCTCAGGCTGCTCGGAGCCTCCCATCAGGTGCTGCTCGAGGAGGAGCAGGGCACCTGCTCCGAGACCGTGGCCTGCATGCCCGGCAGCAGCACGCCCCTGCCGCTCGCCGTCGCCGAGCGGCTGGGCGACTGGGAGTACGAGTTCGCGGCACGCGTGGAGACGCTCTCCGAGGGCTCGTTCGCGGGGCGCGCGCAGGAGCTGCTCGCGCTGGTGGCCGACCATCCGCACGGCCTCGCGGGGACCTTCCCCGGCAGCCCGTACGCCTTCACGGCGATGCTGGCGCAGTGCACGGAGGGCCAGGTGAGGTGGCGTACCTGGCACGCGTATCCGCAGGAGGGGCAGTTGGTGGTGACCCGGACCCGGGTGGGTGTGCGGACGGCGGCGCCGGTGCCCTGAGCCGCGGTGGTGGGGCCGTGCGGCGGCGGGTGTGCGCGGTGGTGCCGCAGTTACACCCGTGTGGGTGACAATCCGCGACGTTTACGTCACGTAGCGTCTGTTTCATGATCGACCACGAGGTGCCGCGGAGTGGGAGCGCGACGCCGCTTCCGGTGCGGCCCAGGACCGGCCGCTTCCTCGTGCTGGCCGTGGTCTTCGTCTGCGCCGCGTGCGGGCTGGTGTACGAGCTGGAGCTCGTCGCGCTGGCCTCGTACCTCGTCGGCGACTCCGTCACCCAGGCGTCCGTGGTGCTCTCCGTCATGGTGTTCGCGATGGGGATCGGCTCGCTCTTCGCCAAACGCCTGCGCGGCCGTGCCGCCGTCGGGTTCGGGCTGATCGAAGCCGCCCTCGCGCTCGTCGGCGGGGCCTCGGCGCTCGTCCTGTACGCCTCCTTCGCGTGGCTCGGGGAGTCGCGGTGCGCGCTCGTGGGGTTCTCACTGGTCATCGGCGTCCTGATCGGCGCGGAGATCCCCCTGCTGATGACACTGATCCAGCGGGTCGACCGGCAGGACGCGGGCGGCGCCGTGGCGGACCTGTTCGCCGCCGACTACGTCGGCGCGCTGGTCGGGGGCCTCGCCTTCCCGTTCCTCCTCCTTCCGATGATGGGACAGCTCTCCGGCGCCCTGTTCACCGGCGCGGTCAACGCCGCCGCGGGCGGTGCGCTGGTGCTGTGCGTGTTCCGGCGGGACCTCGGACCCGGGCCGCGCCGGCTGCTGATCGTCGTCAACGTCGCGGTGATCGCCCTGCTGGCCACGGCGTCGCTGCTCGTCGACGACTTCGAGAGGGCGGCGCGGCGCGCGGTGTACGGCGCCGATGTGCGGGTCGCCGTGCGGACGGAGGTGCAGGAGGTGGTGCTCACCGGGGCCGGACGGGGCTCGCTCGGCCTCTATCTGGACGGCCGGCTGCGTGTCAGTTCCCGCGACGGGTACCGCTACCACGAGGCCCTGGTGCACCCGGCGATGAACGGGGCCCACCGGCGGGTGCTCATCCTCGGCGGGGGTGACGGGCTGGCCGCCCGCGAGGCGCTGCGCTATCCGGACGTCGAGTCCGTCGTCGTCGTCGAACTCGACCCGGTGGTCACCCGGCTGGCCCGCACGGACCCCGCCCTCTCCGGTCTGAACGGGCACGCGTTCGAGGACCGGCGGCTGACGACGGCCACCGAGGACGCGTTCACCTGGCTCCGGGACACGCGCGACCGGTACGACGTGGTGGTGTCGGACCTGCCCGACCCGGGCCGCACGGCGAGCGCCAAGCTCTACTCCGCCGAGTTCTACGGCCTGGTCGCCCGCACCCTGGCCCCCGGCGGCCGGCTGGTGGTGCACGCGGGAGCGCCGGGCGCCGCCCCGACGACGTTGTGGACGGTGGAGGCGTCGGTGCGTGCCGGCGGCCTGCTGACGCGCCCGTACCGCGTCGAGGGACGGCTCACCGGTTCCCCGGCAGGGCCGGGCGGGCCGCACGGCTGGGGGTTCGTGCTGGCCGCCGCGCACCGGCCGGGGCGGCTCGGCACCGGCCCGCGGGCACCCGGGCTGCGGTCCCTGGGAGAGCGGGAGCTGGCGGCGGCCGGACCGTCCGCGGAGCTCCTGCGGCCGCCGGGCGTCCTCCCGTCGACCCTGGTGCACCCGCGGTACGGAGAACCCCGGTGACCGAGGGCGAGGGGTGGGACCCGTGCGGCGCCCGGGAGTGGGGGAGGCTGACGGGACGGCCGGGGCTGAGTAGGCTCGGACGATATGGAGCATGAGGTGTTCGTTCCGGTCCCGGTCGCGTCCCTTCGGCGGACGCTGGGTGATCCCGTGCGGGTGGCGCGCTGCGTCCCGGGGTTCCAGCAGGACGCCGACGCGGCCTCGGGCCCGCTGACGGGCCGGTTGAAGGTCCGGGTCGGCGGTCACACGATCACGTACCGCGGGGTGCTGACCCTGCGGCCCGGTGGCACGGAGGACCGGTTCTCCGTCACGGGGGAGGGTGTCGAGGCCCGGGGCACGGGCTCGGCGGAACTGTCCCTGACGATCGGCCTCACCGAGGCGGGCGGCGGCACGAGCATCCAGTTCGCCGGGACGGCGGGCGGTGACGGCCGCATCGTGGACGCGGAGGAGGACGCCGCGCTGGCGGCGGCGCACCGCCTGCTGGACCGCCTGACGCAGCAGTTGGTGACGGAGTCCCTGGCCACCCGGGGCGAGGACGACGAGGTGGGGGACGCGGCGGAGCCCGCCGGGCGGTCGGCATCCGGTGCGGACGGGTCGCCGCCCGCCGGGGAAGCGGGGCCGCCCTGCGAGGACCTGCCGGCGAAGGAGCCACCGGCCGGGGGAACACCCGCGGAGGAGCCCCGCTCGGAGGAACCGCTCGCGGACCGGCCGCACTCCGGGGAGACACCCCCCGACGAGAAGGTTCCGGGCGCGGAGCCGTTGTTCGACACGCCGGTGCCGCCCCCGCCGCTCGATCCGTCGGCGGAGCTGGAGTTCACCGTGCCGGACGGACCGCCGGCCGAGGCCGCGCACGCCCGCCGCACCATGATCGGCCGCAGCACGGAGGAGGTCGACCACGCGCCGCCGCGTGGCAGGTACGCGCCCGTGCCGTCCCCCGACACGAGCACCGCGGGTGTCGCCCTGCGCTGGGCCGCTCCGGCGGCGGCCCTGGTGATCGCCTCCGCCGTCGTGGTCGGCAGGGCGTTGCGGCGCCGCCGGTGAGGCAGCGCCCGGCTCGCCGGGCGGCTCACACCGGCCCGGCACCGTGCCGCGCACCGCGGTCCCGGGACCGGTGCCGATCCCGGAGGGCGGCTGGGCGGACGTACGGGGACGGCCGCGCCGATCCGCGGGGACGGCGGGCCTCCTCTCGTCCGCGCCAGTAGTGTCGTGGGGTGAGCAGAGCTGAGAAGAGCGTCCGGCTGACCGCCGGTGACGCCGAGTTGACCGTTGACCCCGTCCATGGCTGCCGGATCAGCAGCCTGCGCGTCCGGGGTGCCGAACTGCTGCGTCAAGGGGAGCGGTACGGCTGCTTCCCGATGGTGCCGTGGTGCGGCCGCACCGCGAACGGTCAGTTCCGCAACGGTGGCGAACCGCACCGACTGCCCCTGAACGCACCGCCTCACGCCATCCACGGCACCGGCCGCGACACCGCGTGGCAGCCGGCCCGTCAGGACGACGCGGAGGCGGCCTTCTTCTACGACCTGACCGACCCCTGGCCGTACGAAGGGCGGGTGACGCAGTCCTTCGAACTGACACAGGACTCGCTGACACTCCGCCTCGGCGTCGAGACCTACGGGGACTCCTTCCCGGCGCAGGCCGGCTGGCATCCCTGGTTCCTCCGGAACATCGGGGGCCAGGACGTCCGGATCGACTTCGACGCGGCCTGGCAGGAGGAGCGGGGCGACGACCACCTCCCGACCGGCCGGCGCATCGATCCCCGGCCCGGCCCCTGGGACGACTGCTTCGGCATGCCGGACGGCGTCGACGTGAAGCTCACCTGGCCCGGACAGCTGGAGCTGACGGTCAGGAGCCGTGACGAGTGGGTGGTGGTCTACGACGAGCAGGCCGAGGCGGTGTGCGTGGAACCGCAGTCCGGACCGCCGAACGGCCTGAACACGACCCCCCGGCTGGTCACTCCGATCGAGCCGCTGGAGATGGCGACGACCTGGAGCTGGGCGCGGCTCTGAGGCGGCCGCACGGCGCTCCGGGTCCCGGCCGTTACCCTCATGGGCATGACTGACGTACGCGCTGAGCTGCTCCAGCAGATCAAGGACAAGGCCGTGGTGCACGGCAAGGTGACCCTCTCCTCGGGTCTGGAAGCCGACTGGTACATCGACCTGCGCCGGATCACGCTGGACGGCACGGCGGCGCCGCTGGTCGGCCAGGTGATGCTGGATGCCACCGCCGAGCTGGACTACGACTGCGTGGGCGGCCTGACGCTGGGCGCCGACCCGGTCGCCACGTCGATGCTGCACGCCTCGGCCGCCCGGGGGAAGAGCCTGGACGCCTTCGTCGTCCGCAAGGCGCAGAAGGCGCACGGGATGCAGCGCCGGATCGAGGGCACCGACGTCAAGGGCCGTCGCTGCCTCGTCGTGGAGGACACCTCCACGACGGGCGGTTCGCCGCTGACGGCGGTGGAAGCGGTGCGTGAGGCCGGCGGTGAGGTCGTCGCCGTCGCCGTGATCGTCGAGCGGGGCGCCGCTCCGGCGATCGCCGAGGCAGGTCTCCCTTACGTCAACGTCTACTCCGTGGCGGACCTCGGACTGTCCTGACCTGCGGGTTCTCCGTAGGGGGCCAGGTTTCACGTGAAACCTGGCCCCCTACGCGATGGGCAGGGTGGAGCCGGGACGAGAGTCTGGGAAGATGGGGGCGACGATGACGTCGCCCCCAGGTCAGGGACCAAGCACTGCACACCCGCACATCCCAAGGAGCGGACAGATGCCCATCGCAACCCCCGAGGTCTACGCCGAGATGCTCGACCGGGCGAAGGCAGGCAAGTTCGCCTACCCGGCCATCAATGTGACGTCGACCCAGACCCTGCACGCTGCACTGCGCGGCTTCGCGGAGGCGGAGAGCGACGGCATCGTCCAGATCTCCACCGGTGGGGCCGAATTCCTGGGCGGCCAGCACAACAAGGACATGGTGACGGGCGCTGTGGCCCTCGCCGAGTTCGCGCACATCGTCGCCGCCAAGTACGACATCACGGTCGCGCTGCACACCGACCACTGCCCCAAGGACAAGCTGGACGGTTACGTACGTCCGCTGCTCGACGTCTCCGCCGAGCGCGTGGCCAAGGGCCTCGACCCGCTCTTCCAGTCCCACATGTGGGACGGCTCGGCCGAGACCCTCGCCGACAACCTGGCCATCGGCCAGGAACTGCTGGCCAAGGCCGCCGCTGCCAAGATCATCCTCGAGGTCGAGATCACCCCGACCGGTGGTGAGGAGGACGGCGTCACGCACGAGATCAACGACGAGCTGTACACGACCGTCGACGACGCCCTGCGCACCGCCGAGGCGCTCGGCCTGGGCGAGAAGGGCCGCTACCTGCTCGCCGCGTCCTTCGGCAACGTCCACGGCGTCTACAAGCCCGGCAACGTCGTCCTGCGCCCCGAGCTCCTCAAGGACCTCCAGGAAGGCGTCGCGGGCAAGTACGGCAAGCCGGCGGGCAGCCAGCCCTTCGACTTCGTCTTCCACGGCGGCTCCGGCTCCACGGCCGAGGAGATCGCCACGGCGCTGGAGAACGGGGTCGTGAAGATGAACCTCGACACCGACACCCAGTACGCCTTCACCCGGCCGATCGTGGACCACGTGTTCCGCAACTACGACGGTGTCCTGAAGGTCGACGGCGAGGTCGGCAACAAGAAGGTCTACGACCCGCGCAGCTGGGGCAAGTCCGCCGAAGCGGGCATGGCCGCCCGCGTCACCGAGGCCTGCGCCAACCTGCGCTCCTCGGGCACCCGGATCAAGTAAGCGCGAAGCCGCCCGGCCGCGGGCGGAGGTACGCACGTAGCCGAAGCGTGCGGCGCGTCACGGTCGTGCTCGTGGGCCCGGTCTCCCTGTCGTTCCGGGGAGGCCGGGCCCACGGCCGTCGCGGTGGGGAGACCTTCGGGGCGCAGGCTCTCGTGCGCGCGCTGAGGGCCGTCGGCCCTCCCGCGTGCCCGCCCCCGGACGAAGCGCGTCGGGGTGCGGCCGGCCGGCGTCAGCGGGGGCTGCGGCCGGAAGGCGTGCCCGGCCGGGTGGCCGCGGCGCACGGCCGCCGCGATGCTGGGGGCATGGGCGAGAAGACTGCCGAGGGTGACATCCGCGTGGCCTCCGCGCCCGGGCGCTGGGTGATCCTGACCACCGTCCTCGGGTCGAGCATGGCCCTGCTCGACTCCACGGTCGTCAACGTGGCCCTGCCCCGTATCGGTGCGGACCTCGGCACCGACCTCGCCGCCCTGCAATGGACCGTCAACGCCTACATGCTCACCCTGGCCGGGCTGATCCTGCTCGGGGGTGCGCTCGGTGACCGGTTCGGGAGGCGGCGGATCTTCGTCGTCGGTGTCGTCTGGTTCGCCGGGGCCTCGTTGCTGTGCGGGATCGCACCGGACGCGGACGTGCTGGTCGCGGCCCGGGCGCTGCAAGGGGTGGGAGGGGCGCTGCTGACGCCCGGTTCGCTGGCCATCATCCAGGCGGGCTTCCATCCTGACGACCGGGGCCGCGCCGTGGGGCTCTGGTCGGGGTTCGGCGGGGTCGGTGCCGCGCTCGGCCCGTTCGTCGGGGGCTGGCTGGTGGACGGGCCCGGCTGGCGGTGGGTGTTCCTGCTCAACCTGCTGCCGGCCGCCCTCTGCGTGCCCGTCGCCCTCCGGCACGTGCCGGAGTCGCGGGAGCCCGGTGCCCACGGCCGGTTCGACGTGCTCGGCGCGGCGCTGGCCGCTCTCGCGCTGGCCCTGGTCACGTACGCGCTGATCGAGGTGCCGGAGCGGGGCGCGTCGCCGCTCGTCATCGGGGCGGCGTGCGCCGGGGTGCTGCTCGGCGGCCTCTTCGTGCGGGTGGAGCGGCGGCGGGAGGACCCGATGGTGCCGCCGTCGATCTTCGCGTCCCGCCGGTTCACGGCCGTCAACGTCGTCACGTTCTGCGTGTACGCGGCGCTGGGTGGCTTCTTCTTCCTGTCCGCGATCCAGCTCCAGGTCGTCGCCGGGTACTCGGCGCTCGGCGCGGGCACCGCCCTGCTGCCGACCACCGTCCTGATGCTGCTCTTCTCGGCGTCCGCCGGCGACCTCGGCCGGCGTATCGGGCCCAGGATCCCCCTCACCGCCGGCCCGCTGCTGGCGGCCACCGGCATGCTGCTGATGCTGCGGGTCGGCCCGGGAGCCTCGTACCCGTGGGACGTGCTGCCGGCCGTCCTGGTGCTGGGACTCGGCATGGTCACCCTGGTCGCGCCGCTCACCGCGACGGTGCTGGCCGCCGTGGACACCGGGCGGGCGGGGCTCGCCAGCGGGATCAACAACGCGGCCGCGCGGGCCGCCGGGCTGCTCGCGGTGGCCGCGCTGCCGCTGCTGGCCGGGATGGGCCCGGAGGCGTACCGGGACGCGGACGAGTTCGCCGCGACGTTCCGGCGGGCGATGCCGATGTGTGCCGGGCTGCTGGTGGCGGGCGCGGTGATCGCCTGGTGGACGCTGCGGGCGGGGCGGCCCCCCGCGCGCGAGACCCGGCCCGCGTGCGCCACGCACTGCGGCGTGACCGCCCCTCCCTTGGAGCCGGGGCCCGGACCCAGGCACACTTGAGCCATGTCCATCCACGAGAACCTGCTCGGGGGCCCTGCCCCGACCCACCTGCCCGACGATCCGGAACCGCGCGAACTGCTCGCGGCCGGCACGGCGCCCGCCGACGTCGCGGCGAAGTACCCCACGTCCTCGCTGGCCTGGGCGCAGCTCGCCGACGAGGCGTACGAGGGCGGCCGGGTCGTCGAGTCGTACGCGTACGCCCGCACCGGCTACCACCGCGGTCTGGACGCCCTGCGCCGGGCGGGCTGGAAGGGACACGGCCCGGTGCCGTTCGAGCACGAGCCGAACCGGGGCTTCCTGCGGGCGCTGCACGCCCTGGCGCGTGCCGCGCAGGCGATCGGGGAGCAGGAGGAGTACGAGCGGTGCTCGTCCTTCCTCCGGGACTCCTCGCAGACCGCCGCCGACACCCTGGGCTGACCCGCCCGCCGTCCGGGCCCCGCGGGCCGTCGCCCGTGGGGTCCGGAGCACGCCGGGCACGAGCGGTCTAGGATGCCGGCAGGGGACCGGAGCTCCACTACCTCTCAGGAAGGGGCGGACCGCTACCCGGAAGCTCGTGTCGAGGAGACAGAAATGTCTACATTCCACCCCGACCCCGAAGCCACCGGTGCGGACACCCCGCATCTGGACTTCGCGGGAACGACTCCGTACGAGGACTACGTCCAGGCGGACGTCCTGACCCACCTGCAGCACCTTCGCTCCGACGATCCCGGGGAGATGGTCTTCCTGGTGACCACCCAGGTCATGGAGCTGTGGTTCACGGTCATCGTCCACGAGTGGGAGACGGCGGCGCACGCCCTGCGCGAGGACCGCGTACCGGTGGCCCGCGACGCGCTCAAGCGCTCGCTGCGGGAGCTGGAGGCGCTGAACGCCTCCTGGAAGCCGCTGGCCGGCCTCACCCCCGCACAGTTCAACTCCTACCGCGGCTCGCTCGGTGAGGGCTCCGGATTCCAGTCGGCGATGTACCGGCGGATGGAGTTCCTCCTCGGCGACAAGTCGGCGTCCATGCTCGTGCCGCACCGGGGCGCCCTCCGCGTCCACGCCGAGCTGGAGAAGGCCCTCCAGGAGCCCGGCCTGTACGACGAGACGCTCGCCCTGCTGGCCCGGCGGGGTTACGCCGTCCCGCAGTCGGTGCTCACCCGGGACCTCTCGAAGAAGTACGAGCCGTCCCCCGCGGTCGAGGCCGTCTGGGCGGAGATCTACGCCAACCCGGACCAGAACGACGAACTCGTGCGGCTCGGCGAGGTGCTGACCGACGTCGGGGAACTGGTCTGGCGCTGGCGCAACGACCATCTCACCGCCACCCGGCGGGCGATGGGATCGAAGACCGGCACCGGGGGTTCGGCCGGCGTCGCCTGGCTGGAGAAGCGGGCCACCAAGAGCGTCTTCCCCGAGCTGTGGACGGCGCGGAGCCATGTCTGACCTGCGGGAGCGCGCAGAGGCGCTCGACTCCGCCGACGAACTGGCCGCCCACCGGGACCTGTTCGCCCTCGACGACACCGTGTACCTCGACGGGAACTCGCTGGGCGCGCTGCCCCGCCACGTCGCCGCACGGATGCAGGACGTCATCACCCGCGAGTGGGGCGCGCTGCGCATCCGCTCCTGGGACGAGAGCGGCTGGTGGACCGCGCCCGAGCGGATCGGCGACCGCATCGCCCCGCTGGTCGGTGCTGCCCCCGGCCGGATCGTGGTGGGTGACTCCACGAGCGTGAACGTCTTCAAGGCCGTGGTCGCCGCGAGCCGCCTCGCCGGGCCCGGGCGCGACGAGATCCTGGTCGACGCGACGACGTTCCCCACCGACGGGTACATCGCCGGGTCGGCGGCCCGGATGACGGGGCACCGGGTCGTCCCGGTCGACCCCTGCGAGGTGCCGGCCGCCCTCGGCCCCCGTACGGCCGTGGCGCTGCTCAACCACGTCGACTACCGCACGGGCAGGCTCCACGACCTGCCGGGACTCACCGCGGCCGTGCACGCGGCGGGCGCCCTCGCGGTGTGGGACGTGTGCCACAGCGCGGGAGCGCTGCCGGTCGGTCTGGACGAGCACGGCGTGGACCTGGCCGTCGGATGCACGTACAAGTACCTGAACGGCGGCCCGGGCTCGCCGGCCTACCTGTACGTCGCCGAGCGCCACCAGGCGGCCTTCGACTCCCCCCTGCCCGGGTGGACGTCGCACGCCGACCCGTTCGGCATGACCCCCGGTTACGCCCCGGCGGACGGTGCCGTCCGCGGCCGGGTCGGCACCCCGGACATCCTGTCCATGCTGGCTCTCGAAGCGGCGCTGGACGTGTGGGAGGGCGTGGACATCGAGGCCGTGCGGGCCAAGTCCCTGGCCCTGACGGACTTCTTCCTGGAGTGCGTCGACGCCTACGCCCCCGAGGGCCGGGTCGTCTCGGCCACGCCGGTCGCCCACACCGAACGCGGCAGCCAGGTGTCGTTGAGGTGCCAGGACCCCGCGGAGGCCGAGCCGGTGATGCGCGCGCTCATCGGGCGCGGAGTCATCGGCGACCTGCGCCGGCCGGACGTCCTCCGCTTCGGCTTCACCCCGCTGTACGTCGGATTCGCGGACGCGGAGCGAGCGGCACGGACCCTGGCGGAGGTGCTGGAGCACCGGCGGTAGTACCCGGCCGATCGGGCAGGCGCGCCGGCCCGGACGGGTGGGAGCGCCGGCCCGGGTGGGTGGGCGCTGTTCACGGAGCGGGGCGCGTTGCCGGAGCGAGGGCCCGGTCACGGGCGGGCGCCCGGGTCGGCCCGGTCACGGGTAGGCCGAGGGCGGGCGCACGGGCCGGCGGAGGGGGACGGCGGCCTCCTCCGCGCTGTCGCTGCCGGGCCTCGCTCCGGCGCTGCTGCTCCTGCGATGCCCCGGGCCCACGCGTGGGCCCACCGGAGCGCGGCGGTCGTCGGCGGACGGGGAACGGTCGTCGCGGTGTGCGGGTTCGCGGGCGCCGTGCGGCTGGTGGTGGTGCGCGGCGGGGCCGGCCCCGGTTCGGGTGGTGCTGCCCCCGGCCGGAGCGGTCCTGGCACCGGCACCGGCCGTGCGACTCGCCGAGAGGTGGCCGCCGTTGGCGGCGGGTGGCGTGCCGCGCGAGCGACGTCCCGTCGGCCCCGGTCGCCCAACCGCCAGGTGACGCCCCGTCCGTCGGACCGCCCTCCCGGTAGGTGACGCTCCGCCCGCCGGCCGCCCCACCCGGTAGGTGACGCCTCGTCCGCCGGTCCGCGGGGTCGCCAGGTGACGCCCCGTCCGTCGCCGGTCCGTGGTGCTGGTACCGTCCCCGCAGGTCGAGCCAGTAGTACTTTCGCAGGACGGGTGGAGCAGCATGTCGGATTCTGCCGCGCGTGATCAGGAAGCCGCCGAGACCGAGTCGGTGTTCGGGCGTCCGGCGATCGCGCCCGACCGTTCCGCGGCCTACGGCAGCCATCCCGACCAGGTGATCGACTTCTTCGCGCCGCGCGACGGCGGGGACGGAGCCCCGCTCGTCGTCGTCCTGCACGGCGGGGCCTGGCGGGCCGCGTACGACCGGGCCCACGTGTCGCCGTTCGCGGACTTCCTGGCCCGGCGCGGTCTCGCCGTGGCGAGCGTCGAGTACCGGCGTGGCGGAGACGGCCACGAGGCGGACACGGACCGGCCGGCCGCCGGGCGCTGGCCGGACACGTTCGACGACGTGGCCGCGGCGATGGACGCCCTTCCCGTGCTCGCGGCCCGGGAACTCCCGCAGGCCGACCTGCGCAGGACCGTCGTCACCGGGCACTCGGCGGGCGGGCAGCTCGCCCTGTGGGCAGCCGCCAGGCACGTCCTCCCGGCGGGCTCGCCGTGGCGGCTGCCCGCACCGCCACCGCTGCGCGGTGTCGTCGCGCTGGCCCCGATCGGGGACTTCGCGAGCGCGGTCGAGCGCGACGTCTGTTCCGGAGCCGTGCGGCAACTGCTGGGAGGGGACGACAGGCTCGCGGAGCGCGGCGCGCACGTCGATCCCGCCCTGCTCCTGCCCACCGGAATCGCGACGGCGGTCGTCCAGGGCGCCTGCGACCTCACCGTGCCCCCGGCCGTCACGGAGGCGTTCGTGGACGCCGCGGCCAAGGCCGGAGAGGTGGTGGGGCTGACGCTGCTGGACCGCGTGGGCCACTTCCCGCTCATCGACCCGTCGGCGGACGCCTGCGCGGTGGTGGCCGAGGAGATCGCCCAGCTGGCCTGGTAGTACCGCCTCCCGCCGAGGGGATCGCCCGGTCGGCCCGGTAGTACTTGCGACGGACGGCGCGGGATCAGCATCACTGCTGACGCCCGGGGGGCAGGGTGCCACCTACCGTGTGAGCGTGACCCAGACGAAGACCAGAAGCCCGGAGTACCGGCTGGCCGCAGGGGCGATAGGCGGCCTGCGGCAGGACCTCTTCCACCATGTGCTCGACTACCGTCCGTTGGGGCCGCTGGGCACGGACGGCCCGGTGATCCGCCGGCTCCCCGAGGCGCTCCGCAAGCGGGCCGTCTGGTTCCCGCACGCGGTGGTGGCCGCGGTCGCGCTGTTCTGCCTGATGGCCGGGGTCTTCTCGGCCAACACCTACTCGCCGTTCGGGATCGAAACGGTCATCACCGCGTTCGTACCCGTCGCCGCGCTGCTGATGACGCTGATCCGCCCCGTGCTCGCCTTCTGGGTGTCGATCGTCTCGACCCCCGTGGTGGCCGTGGTGGGCGGCGGGGACTGGCCGTGGTCGCCGCCCGCCTTCGTGTGCCACCTGGGCGTGCTCGTCGTCGTCGCGGCACGGACCAGGCCGCGTACGGCCGCCTGGATGTGGCTGATCACCCTGCTGACCGGCTCCTTCCTGGAGAACGTCGGCGGGTGGAGCCCCTCCTCCACCAACGGCGGCATGATCTTCACGTCCGCCGTCGCCCTCCTCGTCGTGACGGTCGTGCAGACCCGCCGCGAGGCCCAGCGCGAGGTGACCGTGCAGCGCACCGTCACCGCCGTGGAACGCGACCGGCGCACGCTTCTTGAGGAGCGCACCACCATCGCCCGTGAGCTGCACGACGTCGTCGCCCACCACATGTCCGTCGTCGCGATCCAGGCGGAGGCCGCCCCCTACCGGGTGGAGAACCCGCCGCCCGAGCTGGAGCAGGCCTTCGTCACCATTCGGGAGAACGCCGTGGCCGCCCTCACCGAGCTCCGCCGTGTCCTCGGGGTCGTCCGGGCGGAGGACTACGAGGCGCCGGACGCCCCGCAGCCGACACTCGCCGACGTCGACCGGCTGCTGGCCAACGTGCGCGAAACGGGCCTGGAGGTGGACAAGACGGTCACCGGCGCGGTGCGTGAACTGCCGCAGGGCGTCGAGCTGTCGGCGTACCGGATCGTGCAGGAGGCGCTGAGCAACACGCTCCGGCACGCACCCGGCGCCACCGCGAAGGTGGAGATCGGCCACGTGCTCGGCGGGCTGGGGCTGCGCGTCGTCAACGGGCCCGCCAGGGGGCTGGTCAAGCCCTCGCCGGGTGCCGGGCACGGGATCACGGGGATGCGGGAGCGGGTCGCGATGCTGAACGGGGAGATGACCGCCGAGGTGACGGAGGACGGCGGCTTCGAGGTCGCCGTGTTCCTCCCCGTGCCGGCGGCCGAGGCCACCACCAAGGGCGGTACGGCATGAGCGACACCATCCGCGTCCTGATCGTCGACGACCAGATGATGGTCCGCGAGGGCTTCTCCGTCCTGCTCAACGCGATGCCCGGCATCGAGGTCGTCGGGGAGGCGGTCGACGGCCGCCAGGCCGTCACGCAGGTCGCCGCCCTGCGCCCCGACGTGGTGCTGATGGACATCCGCATGCCCGAGCTGAACGGCATCGAGGCGACCCGGCAGATCGTCGCCGCCGACGCGGACGCCAAGGTCCTCGTGCTGACCACCTTCGACCTCGACGAGTACGTGTACCAGGCGCTGCGCGCCGGCGCCTCCGGCTTCCTGCTCAAGGACGCCTCGGCTCGGCAGCTCGCCGACGGCGTACGGATCGTGGCCTCCGGCGAGGCGCTCCTCGCACCGACCGTGACCCGGCGACTGATCACCGAGTTCTCCAGGATCGCCGAGACGCCCAGGCCGCCCACCATGGCCAGGATCGGCGACCTCACCGAGCGGGAGACCGAGGTGCTCGTGCTGATCGCCCAGGGGTTGTCGAACCTCGAGATCGCCTCGCACCTGGTGGTCGCCGAGTCGACGATCAAGACGCACGTCAGCCGCATCCTGGTGAAACTGGGCCTGCGCGACCGCACCCAGGCGGCGGTGTTCGCGTACGAGGCGAGGCTGGTCACCCCCGGATAGCGTCGGCCCATGCACGTGTCCTTCGACCCCTGGTCCCCGGCGTTCGTCGCCGATCCGTACCCCGCCTACGCCGCTCTGCGCGCCACCGGCCGGGCGCACTACTTCGAGCCGGCCCGGCAGTGGCTCGTCCCGCACCACTCCGAGGTGTCCGGGCTGCTGCGCGACCGGCGCCTGGGCCGGACCTACCTGCACCGCTTCACCCACGACGAGTTCGGCCTGGCGGCGCCGCCCGCCGCCCACGAGCCGTTCCACACCCTCAACGGGCAGGGCATCCTCGACCTGGAAGCTCCCGACCACACCCGTATCCGGCGGCTCGTCGCCAAGGCGTTCACCCCGCGCAGGGTCGAAATGCTCACCCCGTCCGTGGAGCGGACGGCGGCCGCCCTCGTCGAGGACTTCGTGGCGGCGGGCGGCGGCGACCTGCTCGCCTCGGTGGCCGAACCGCTGCCCGTGGCCGTCATCGCCGAGATGCTCGGTGTCCCCGAGGCCGACCGGGGGCTGCTGCGGCCCTGGTCGGCGGCCATCTGCGGGATGTTCGAGCTGAACCCGGACGAGGAGACGGCCCAGGCCGCCGTGCGGGCCTCACAGGAGTTCTCCGCCTACCTGCGCGGGCTGATCACCGTGCGGCGGGGTGACCCCGGTCCGGACCTGATCTCCGCCCTCATCGCCGCGCACGACGACGAGGACCGGCTGACCGAGCAGGAGATCGTCTCCACCTGCGTGCTGCTGCTGAACGCCGGCCACGAGGCGACCGTCAACGCCACCGCCAACGGCTGGTGGACGCTCTTCCGCCACCCCGGACAGCTGGCGGCCCTGCGGGCCGACCACAGTCTGCTGCCGACCGCTCTGGAGGAGCTGCTGCGCTACGACACGCCGGTGCCCATGTTCGCGCGGTGGGTCCTGGACGACATCGAGATCGACGGCACCGTCATCGGGCGCGGCTCCCAGGTGGCGCTGCTCTTCGGGTCGGCCAACCGGGACCCGGAACGCTTCGCCGACGCGGAGACGCTGGACCTGTCCCGGCGGGACAACCCGCACATCTCGTTCGGCGCGGGTATCCACTACTGCCTGGGCGCCCCGCTGGCCCGCGTCGAGATGGCCGCCTCGTTCGGGGAACTACTGCGCAGGGCGCCCGGTATGCGGCTGGCGGCTGAGCCGGAGTGGAAGCCCGGGTACGTGATCCGGGGGCTGCGGGAGCTGCTGGTCGAGATCTGAGACGGGGGCACGGGGCCGGGAGGCCGGTGGCCGGTCAGCGGGGACGGCGCCGTACCGCCGGGCGGTGGACGGCGGACGGCGAGACGGCAGTCCGCTCGGCGGGGGTGAGACGGCAGTCCGCCCGGCGGGCGCGGGCCGGGCGGTCACCGGGAGGGGCGTGGGGCAGCCGGTCGCCGGGGGAGTCCCGGGCGGCCCGCCTCATCCCGCGGCCGGTTCCACCGGGAGCACCAGCCCCCACGCCCCCGCACGCACGGTCCAGGTGCGGGTCCGGACCGGACCCGCGACCTGTATGTCCGCGCGGTAGCGGAAGTCCGGGCCGCAGACGGTGACCGCCTTCGCCTCCGCCCTGAGCAGCTCCCCGGACGTCGTGTGGATCACCACGTCCGCCAGGCCGCCGTCTCCCTGGGCCGTCACCGAGACGCCCTCGACCGGCCGGTCCAGGTCGTTCAGCAGGACCCCGTCGGCCTCGACGCGGAGCCGTTGGGCGCGGGGCGGTGAGGAGGCGGAGGCCGGGGCGGGGCGGACCAGGGCGGCCACCAGCGTCCGGCAGGTGTCCCAGACCGTGTGCGGCGCCGCCGAACCCGGGGACGCGCCGGAGGCCGGGATGCGCAGGTCGCCCAGCACGACTCCGTCGCTGTCGTCGACCAGCAGGTCCAGACGGCGTGCCGCCCCGTCGAGCGCCGTGCGGGCCGCCGCCACCGCGCCCCTGGGCACGCCCAGCGCGTGAGCGAGTTCGACCGTGTGCGGCGCTCCGACCGGGATCAGGGAGAGCGTGCTGTCCACGAGCTCCCGCTCCCGGTGCAGCTGGGCCACGGCGCGCAGCAGCGCGTGGTCGTCGCCGACGACCACCGGCCGCCTGCCGCCCCGCCTCGACAGGGCCCTGGCGAACTCGTCGGGGCCGTCCGGGAGACAGATCTTCGCGTGGGAACCGGCGCTCAGCACGTCCTTCGCGATGCGGACGGACTCGCCGTCGAAACGCCGGGCGAGGGGGTCGATGAGCACGAGTAGCTGGTGGTCGCCGTCGCCGGGGGGCTCTGCAGCCGACACCTCGGTCCTTCCTCGGGTAGCATCTTGGTGCAAGAGCCCCTTGCGCTATTGCGCCAGGGGCTTCGTCTATTCCGGGGCACCCGGTTCGACGGCTCAGGCTGTGCCGTACATCGTCGTGCGGCAGGTACGACTTTTACGTACGCCCCCTGACCTTGGACATGCCCCGCCCGGAAGGGGTGTACGCCTGTGCCCGCACTTGTGCTGCTCGGTGCTCAGTGGGGTGACGAGGGCAAGGGGAAGGCCACCGACCTCCTCGGTGGCTCCGTCGACTACGTGGTGCGTTACCAGGGCGGCAACAATGCCGGCCACACGGTCGTCGTAGGCGACCAGAAGTACGCACTGCATCTCCTCCCGTCCGGCATCCTGTCACCGGGGTGCACCCCGGTCATCGGTAACGGCGTCGTCGTCGACCCGGCGGTCCTGCTCTCCGAGCTGAGCGGTCTCAACGAGCGAGGCGTCGACACGTCCAAGCTCCTGATCAGTGGCAACGCTCATTTGATCACTCCGTACAACGTCACCGTCGACAAGGTGTCGGAACGCTTCCTCGGGAAGCGCAAGATCGGTACGACCGGACGCGGCATCGGCCCCACCTACGCCGACAAGATCAACCGGGTGGGCATCCGGGTCCAGGACCTCTACGACGAGTCGATCCTCGTGCAGAAGGTCGAAGCGGCGCTGGAGCAGAAGAACCAGCTCCTGGCCAAGGTCTTCAACCGGCGCGCGATCGAGTCGGGGAAGATCGTCGAGGAGATGCTCCAGTACGCGGAGCAGATCAAGCCGTACGTCGCCGACACGACTCTGATCCTGAACAACGCCATCGACGAGGGCAAGGTCGTCCTCTTCGAGGGCGGCCAGGGCACGCTGCTGGACGTCGACCACGGCACGTATCCCTTCGTCACCTCGTCGAACCCGACCGCCGGCGGAGCCTGCACCGGATCCGGTGTCGGCCCGACGAAGATCAGCCGGGTCATCGGCATCCTCAAGGCCTACACCACGCGCGTGGGGGCCGGACCCTTCCCGACCGAACTTCTCGACGAGGACGGTGAGGCGCTGCGCCGCATCGGGGGCGAGCGCGGCGTCACGACCGGCCGCGACCGCCGCTGCGGCTGGTTCGACGCCCCGATCGCGCGCTACGCGACCAGGGTCAACGGCCTCACGGACTTCTTCCTCACGAAGCTGGACGTGCTGACCGGCTGGGAGCAGATCCCGGTGTGCGTGGCGTACGAGATCGACGGCAAGCGCGTCGAGGAGCTCCCGTACAGCCAGACCGACTTCCACCACGCGAAGCCGATCTACGAGATGCTGCCGGGCTGGTCCGAGGACATCACGAAGGCCAAGACCTTCGACGATCTGCCGAAGAACGCGCGCGCGTACGTCAAGGCGCTGGAGGAGATGTCCGGCGCCCCGATCTCCGCCATCGGTGTCGGCCCCGGCCGCACCGAGACCATCGAGATCAACTCCTTCCTCTAGGAGGCGCGTGCTCCCTCGCCGAGCGTGCGTGAGGCCCCCGGCGACGTGTCCGCCGGGGGCCTCACGCGTGTGCTCCGGTGTCAGTCCGCGCGCCGGAAGGTGGCCGGAGCGTCGTCCTCCGAACCCACCCAGGTCATGGAGAGGCCGTCGGCACCCTTCATCTGCACCGTCCGCGTCCCCCCGCCCTCGCACTTGTCCTCGGGCTCGGCAGCCGTCACGGCCTGCGGGCCGAGCCGCAGCTCCTTGCTGTCCGCGTGGACGAGGACGCTCTCCTCCTCGCAGTGGTAGGCGGGCCCGTCGCTGGTGTACCTGCCGACGACCTCGCCGTAGGCGCCCTGGCTGAGCACCAGCGTCGTCCTGTCGGGGGAGGGCGAGCCGCCCGTCTCCACGTACTCCCACGTCCCGAGGAAGCCCGCGGGGATGGGCGTGGCGTTCCGCACGCTCCTGGTGAGGACCGCGGTCTCGCCGTCGTCGTCGGTCCAGATGAGCGTGCCGTCGCCGGCGGCCCGGATCGTCTGCCGGCCCCCGTCGGAGCACGACTCCTCGGGGACGGAGGTGAGCGCCCTGGACTCCAGCACCATCAGGTTGTCGAAGGAGACGAGCTCGGCGGCGCCCGTGCACAGCTCGTCGTCGAACGAGTCGAACGTCGAAGCAACGTCGGCGCCCACGCCGCCCTGGGTGATCGTGACGCGGCGGTAGGAGACGGCCCGCTGTTCGCTGTCCTTGCCGGTGCCTTCCCACGTGCCCAGGTACTCCTTGCCGATGACGCCCTCCACGGCTGCGGACGGATCGGCCGAGGGGTCCGACGACGGGGCGTCGCCGGTGGACGGTTCGGCGGAGGGCTTCTCGCTCCTCGCCCCGGTGCCGGCGGTTCGGGCACCCGTGTGCTTGTCGTCCGCCCTGTCCTGGCCCGAGGTCATCGCGGCGTACGTGATGCCGCCCGCGAGCAGGGCGACGACGGCGACGGACGCCGTGACGAGGAGGGCGGTGCGGCGGCGGCGGGGGGCGGGGTGCCGCGGGCCGGTTCCGTGCGGACCTGCTCCGTGCGGGCCGGTTCCGTGCGGACCGGGGCCGGTGGGGGCCGACAGGGGGGCGCCGAACACCCCCAGCTGGGCGGGCGGGGCCGCGGGGCCGGGCGTCGGGGTGGGTTCCGGCGTGTCGGCGGGTGCCGGGGTCGCCCCGGGCCCGGCGGGCGAGGCCGAGGGCGTGGCCGAACCGGGTGCCACGGCCGGCGGGGCGGCGGACGGGGTCACGGACGGGGTGGCCTGGTTCGACGACGACGCCGGTGGCACGGTGGGCGGCGGCGGGGTCGCCGCGGCCGGGGCGAGCGGTGGCGCGGTGGGTGGCGGGGGCGTGGGCGCCGCCGCCGCGAGGGGTGTGGGAGCGGCGGAGGGCGGAGGTGTCGGCGGAGCGGAAGGCAGTGGCGTGGGAGGCGCGGCGGGGAGTGGAGGTACCGCTCCGGTCGGCGGTGGCGTCGCACCGGCCGGCGGAGCGGCGGGGCGGGCAGGTACCCGGTGCCCGGGGCCGTCGGAGTCCAGCAGCTCCGCGGCCTTGCGGCCCAGGTCGGCGATCAGGGCGGCCGGCAGCCACGGTTCGGTGTCACCGGCCGGCTCCCGCGTGCGGGAGACGACCTCGGCCGGCGTGGGGCGGTCGGCCGGGTCCTTGGCCAGACAGGCCCCCACCAGTTCGGTCAGGCTCTCGGGAAGGCCCGTCAGGTCGGGCTCCTCCTGCGCGATCCTGAACATGACGGCGTGCATGCTGCTCTCGGAGGAGCCGAACGGATGCCGGCGGGTACCGGCGAACGCCAGTACCGAACCCAGCGAGAAGACGTCGCTGACGGGAGTGAGCGCCTCGCCCCGCACCTGCTCGGGCGACATGTAGCCGGGTGAGCCGATCACCGCCCCGGTCCGGGTCAGTTTGCCGTCGGCGGTCACCGCGTCCAGGGCTCTGGCGATGCCGAAGTCGATGACGCGCGGCCCGTCGATCGTCACCAGGACGTTGGCGGGCTTGAGGTCGCGGTGGATCAGGCCCGCGGCGTGCACCGCGGTCAGCGCCTGGGCGAGCCGGTGGGCGAGGATGCCCACCGAGCGTCCCGGCAGCGGCTCGGACCGTTCGGCGAGCACCGCGTGCAGCGACGGGCCGGGAACGTAGGCCGTCGCGACCCAGGGCGCCGGGGCGTCGGTGTCCGCGTCGAGCACGGCCGCGGTCCACAGCCCGCCGACACGGCGGGCCGCCGCGATCTCCTGTGCGAAGCGCGTGCGGAACTCCGGCTCCGTGGCGAGTTCGGAGCGTACGAGCTTCACGGCGACGGTCCGTCCGCCCGCGGAACGTGCCAGGTACACCTCGCCCATGCCTCCCGCGCCCAGGCGGGCGAGCAAGCGGTACGGGCCGATGTGTGACGGGTCGTCATGAGTCAGCTGATCCACCTTCGGATCCTCGCACAGGCGCCGTGGCCGGGGTGCCCGTACGGTTCGCTGTGGTGCCGTTCCGTTACCGTGCGGTGGCGTTGCCGTGGCCGCGGACCTTCGCGGCGCCGGCCGTGCCTCCCGGGCGGGCGGTCGCCGACCGCCGCCGGCGGGGGCGTGAGGGCCGTACGCGTGGCGGGCCGGACCCCGAAGGGATGTTTCCACAGCCCCGACGCGCCTGCTGCGCACGCGCCTTGGGCCCGAGCGCCGTCTTGACAGGTCCAGACCATTCGGATTCAGTGTCCGGCACGTCACGTCGGGCCGCCGGGGTGCTCGGCGCGCCGCACCGAAGGAGTGAGCAGCGCTGAAACGCGTCAAGAGGTTCCTGACCGTACTGAGTGCCGTCGTCGCCACGGCCGCCTTCCTCCCGGGCGCCGCCACGGCGGCCGGGCCCGCGGGCGACGCCCCGGTGTGCGCGCCCCTGTGGAGCAGCATCACCGCCTACACGGCGGGCGGCACCGTCTCGCACCACGGACGCAACTGGGACGCCAGGTGGTGGACGCGGAACGAGAATCCGGGCGCCACCTCCGTCTGGGCGGACCGGGGGGCCTGTGCGGGAGGGGTTTCGGACTTCGTCATCAGCGAAGCCCAGTTCGACGCCGTCTTCCCTGACCGGCACCCCTTCTACACGTACCAGGGGCTGATCGACGCGCTGCACGCCTACCCGCGCTTCGCGAACACCGGCACTCCGCAGACGCGTGCCCGGGAGGCGGCCGCCTTCCTGACGCACGCGGACTTCGAGTCCGTCGGGCTGAAGTACGTCAAGGAGATCAACGAGGCCAACTACTGGCGCAAGTGCGACTACAGCCAGCCGTACGGCTGTCCCGCCGGGCAGACGGCGTACTACGGCCGGGGCCCGATCATGTTCAGCTGGAACTTCAACTACAAGACGGCGGGTGACGCCCTCGGCCTCGACCTGCTGAACGATCCGTGGCTGGTGGAACGGGACGCCTCGGTGGCCTGGCGGACGGCCCTCTGGTACTGGAACACGCAGAACGGTCCCGGCACGATGACCTCGCACGACGCCATGGTGGGCGGTGCCGGCTTCGGTGAGACGATCCGGTCGCTCAACGGGGCGCTGGAGTGCGACGGCGGCAATCCAGGTTCGGTGGCGGCACGGGTCGCCAGGTACGAGCGGATCACCGGGATCATCGGGACGGCGCCGGGGTCCGGACTCACCTGCTGAGCAGGCCGGGGGCGGGACTCACCTGCCGGACGCGCCGGAGCCGGCTGCCCCGGAAGTGACCGGGGGAGCCGGCTCCTTCCGGGGGCGCTCGCCGTCCCGCGCGTCAGCCGTGCGAACAACCGTCAGGCAAACCCAACTTGGTCTAGACCTTGACAGGTTCAGACCACTATCGCTTGAGTGGGTGCACCCCCCATGGCGGCGCACCCGCTCCGGCAGCGCCGCGCCGAAGGAGTGATCACGTGATCAAACGTGTACTGAGCCTGCTGACCGCGCTGGGCGCGCTCGTCGCCACGCTCGTCTTCCTGCCCGCGGCCACCGCATCGGCGGCCACCTGCGCCCCCGCATGGAACTCCTCCTCCGTCTACTGGGGCGGCAACTCCGCCTCGTACAACGGGCACAACTGGTCCGCGAAGTGGTGGACGCAGAACGAGAAGCCGGGCACGGTGGACGTGTGGGCCGACCAGGGCACCTGCGGCACGAGCGGTGGCGGCACGGACCCGGGTCTGCCGAACCCGTCGGGATTCGTCGTCAGCGAGGCCCAGTTCAACCAGATGTTCCCGAACCGGAACTCCTTCTACACGTACAGCGGCCTGACCGCGGCCCTGAGCGCCTACCCGGGCTTCGCCAAGACCGGCAGCGACACGGTCAAGAAGCAGGAAGCGGCCGCGTTCCTCGCGAACGTCAGCCATGAGACCGGGGGCCTGGTCCACATCGTGGAGCAGAACACCGCCAACTACCCGCACTACTGCGACACCAGCCAGTCCTACGGCTGCCCGGCCGGCCAGGCCGCCTACTACGGCCGGGGACCGATCCAGCTCAGCTGGAACTTCAACTACAAGGCCGCCGGCGACGCGCTGGGCATCGACCTCCTGGGCAACCCCTGGCAGGTGGAGCAGAACGCCGCCATCGCCTGGAAGACCGGCCTCTGGTACTGGAACACGCAGAGCGGCCCCGGCACCATGACGCCCCACAACGCCATGGTCAACAGCGCCGGCTTCGGCCAGACGATCCGCTCGATCAACGGCAGCATCGAGTGCAACGGCGGCAACCCGGCACAGGTGCAGAGCCGCATCGACAAGTACCGGGCGTTCGTCCAGATCCTCGGTACCACCCCCGGCTCCAACCTGAGCTGCTGAACACCGCACCACCCACGTCAGGGGGCGGGGGGGGCCGGGGGGCGGGGCGCCCCCCGCCCCCTGACCCCTTTCCCGTTAGCACCGAGGTACGGCCCGCCCTGATCGACCTGGGCCGCCCGCCGCTCCGGACTCCCAGCGCCCGGTACGACCTGTGGCCGGCGCTCGGGGCCGTGGACCCCGCGGCCTGAGCTGCCGTGCTCTCGGGGGTTCCCGGCCCGGTGACTACGGGGGCCTTAGGGCTCCGGGACCCGGTCCGACGGGGGCGGCCTGCGGTGCGCGCGCGTGGCCCGCTTCAGCCCGTCTTCGTGTAGGTCAGGCTCTCGCCGGTCTCCGGGATCTGCCGGCGCAGGGTCCCGTCGGGGAGCAGGCTCAGGACGGTCGGTCTGCCCGGGGTGCACGACGACATGGGTTCGCCCACGGTGACCTCGGAGGGGCCGACGCGGACCTCGGCGCCGGATGAGGGCGCCGACTGGAGGGCCGCCCGGAAGACGCAGCGGTAGGAGCCGCCGGTGCCGAGCGGGCCCTCGGCGGTGAGGGACAGGATCGTGTCCCCGACCTCACCCTGCCGGATGACCAGTTCACGGGTGGATCGTGCCGCGCCGCTGCCGATGGAGCCCGACCAGGAGCCCAGGTACCCCCCGGGGACCGCACCCTCGGTGCTCTTCCCGTTCTCGGAGGGAGCCGGTGACGGGCCGGACCCGTCCCTGCCGGCGTCCTCCGTGCCGGCGGAGGGCGTGCGGGTCGTGGCCGTGGTCGGAGTGGGGGAGGCCGTGCCGTGTCCGGCGTCGTTTCGCATGAAGGCGTAGACGGACCAGCCCGCCCCTACCGCGACGACCAGCGCGACCGCGGTCAGCAGCACCGTCGGGCCCGCCGTCCGCCGGCGCCCCGGTGCGGACGCGGGTGCGACGGCGGCCGGGTGCGGCGGGAACGGGCCGTACGGCGGTGTGGGACCGAAACCGCCGTGTCCCGGGGCGGATTGCTGCGGAGGGTGACGGTAGGCGGGCTGCGGGGCGGGCTGCCGCGGATAGCCGTAGGCGGGCTGGGAGCCGGGCTGCCGCGGGTAGCCGTACGAGGGCTGGGCGGCGGGCCGCGGTGGGCGTGCGGGGAAGCCGGCCGAGGTGGGCCGGGCGTGGACGGCACCGGCTGAGGGGGCGGGGGGGGCCGGCGGTGCGGCGGGGGCCGGAGCCGGCGGGGTGGACGGTGCGGCGGGGGCTGCCGGAGCGGGCGGGGCGGACGGATCCCGCCGTGGGCCTCCTTCGGGCGCGGCCAGGCCCTCGGGGTCCTCCGAGTCCAGCAACTCCACCGCATGCCGCCCCAGTTGGGCGATCAGTGCGCCGGGCAACCAGGGTTCCGCGGTGTCCGGATCGCCGAGCCGCTCCAGGACGGCGCCCGTCGAAGGCCGCGCGGCCGGATGCTTCGCCAGGCAGTCCCGGACCAGCCCGACCAGGTCCGCGGGGACGCCGGTGAGGTCGGGGCCCTCCTGGGTGATGCGGAACATCAGCGCGTGGACCCCGCTGTCCGCGTTGCCGAACGGGAGCCGGCCGGTGGCGGCGTACGCCAGTACGGAGCCGAGGCAGAAGACGTCGCACGCGGGGGTCACACGCTCGCCGCGCACCTGCTCCGGTGCCATGAAGCCGGGGGAACCGATCAGCGCACCGGTGCGGGTCAGACCACCGTCGGCGGCGGTGTCCAGGGCCCGCGCGATGCCGAAGTCGATGACCCGCGGGCCGTCGATCGTCATCAGGACGTTGGACGGCTTCAGGTCGCGGTGGACGAGACCGGCCCGGTGGATGTCCTGCAGGGCACTCGCGAGCCCGGCACCCAGGACGCGCACGGACCGTTCGGGCAGTGGACCGTACGCGCCCGCCCCGGCCGCCGGCGAGTCCGGGGGCCCCGAGACGATCCGGGCCAGGGAGGGGCCCGCCACATAGCCGGTGGCGACCCACGGCACCGCCGCGTCGATGTCCGCGTCGAGGACCGGAGCGGTCCAGGGACCGCCGACCTGCCGGGCCGCCTGGACCTCCGCCCGGAAGCGGTCACGGAACTGCTGCTCCTGCGCGAGATCCGGACGGACCAGTTTGATGGCGACCGTGCGCCCGCGGTCGGAGCGGGCCAGGAAGACCTGGCCCATCCCGCCTGCGCCGAGACGCCCCAGCAGGCGGTAGTTGCCGATGCGTCGCGGATCGCCGGAACCCAGCTTCTCCATGTGCGCTTCCTCCCCCGTACGGCCGTGGTGAGCCGTGGTCGAGAATAGCGGCGGCCCCCGCCCCGCCGGGGGGCTGTTCCCTTGCCGGCCCCGGCCGGTACCCGTCGGCGGGGACCCGGCCGTCGTCCCGCCCCGGAGCTCCCGGCCCGGGCGGGAAATTCGGCGCGGAGGGCGCCCGGGAAGGCCACGAGGGAGCGGCAGGGGACGGCCATGAGGAAGCGGCCGGGGACGGCTATGAGAATCCGCCCGGACGGCGGCCCGCCTCCCGAGGGCCGCCGAGGTGCCACGCCGCCGGCGAGCGGCGGACCCGACACCCTGCCGAACCCGGCGCCCCATGCCATACACAGTGGCCATGGAGCGCCCCCCGACCCGCCGCCTACGCTCGCCGCATGACCCCTCATGCCCCGTACGTCGACTCCGCCGCCGGTGCCGCCGTGAAGGCCGCCGACCGCGCGCACGTGTTCCACTCCTGGTCCGCCCAGGGCCTGATCGACCCACTCGCCGTGGCCGGCGCCGAGGGCGCCCACTTCTGGGACTACGACGGCAACCGCTACCTGGACTTCACCAGCGGCCTCGTCTTCACCAACATCGGCTACCAGCACCCCGCCGTCGTGGCCGCCGTCCAGGAACAGGCGGGCAGGCTCATCACCTTCGCTCCCGCGTTCGCCGTCGAGGCGCGCTCCGAGGCCGCGCGGCTCATCGCCGAGCGGACCCCCGGAGACCTGGACAAGATCTTCTTCACCAACGGCGGTGCCGAGGCGGTCGAGAACGCGGTCCGGATGGCCCGCGTGCACACCGGGCGCACGAAGGTGTTCTCCGCCTACCGCTCGTACCACGGCGCCACCTCCACCGCGATCAACCTGACCGGTGACCCACGCCGTTGGGCGTCCGACACCGGCTCGGCGGGCGTCGTCCGCTTCTGGGCGCCGTTCCTCTACCGCTCGCCCTTCCACGCCTCGACGGAGGCGGAGGAGTGCGCCCGCGCACTCCAGCACCTCGAGGACACACTCGCCTTCGAGGGCCCGTCGACCGTCGCCGCCGTCGTCCTGGAGACGATCCCCGGCACGGCCGGCATCATGGTCCCGCCGCCCGGCTATCTCGCGGGCGTGCGCGAGATCTGCGACCGGTACGGGATCGTCTTCGTCCTGGACGAGGTGATGGCCGGCTTCGGACGCACCGGGCGGTGGTTCGCCGCCGACCACGACGGCGTCGTCCCCGACCTGCTGACCTTCGCGAAGGGTGTCAACTCCGGTTACGTCCCCCTCGGTGGCGTCGCGATCAACGCCGAGATCGCCGCGACCTTCGAGACCCGCCCGTACCCCGGCGGGCTCACCTACTCCGGCCACCCGCTGGCCTGCGCCGCCGCCGTGGCCACGATCCAGGTCATGGAGGAGGAGAAGATCGTCGAGGCCGCCGCGCACCTCGGCGAACACGTCCTAGGACCCGGTCTGCGGCAGCTCGCGGAGCGTCACCCGTCCGTCGGCGAGGTCCGGGGCGTCGGTGCCTTCTGGGCGCTGGAGCTGGTCCGGAACAGGGAGACGCGCGAGCCGCTGGTTCCCTACAACGCCACCGGCGAGGCGAACGCCCCCATGGCCGCCTTCGCCGCCGCGTGCAAGAAGAACGGTCTGTGGCCCTTCGTCAACATGAACCGCACCCACGTCGTGCCCGCCTGCAACATCACCGAGGCCGAGGCCCGGGAAGGGCTGGCGGCCCTCGACGCGGCCCTCTCGGTCGCCGACGAGCACACCGTCCGGAACCGGTCCGGCGGCTCCCCCGGTACGCACCACGCATGACGCCCCACCGTGCCCGGAACCGGGCATACCTCCTGGCTTAAGGTGACCCAAGCCGAGAACGGAGGAGCGTCATGAGCGCGCGCGGAGGGGTGACCCGCAACACACTGCGGCAGCAGATCGCCGGCGCGCTGCGTGACGAGGTGCTCGCGGGGCGGCTCCGGCCGCGCGTGGAATTCACCGTCAAGCAGATCGCCGAACAGTACGGGGTGTCCGCGACGCCCGTCCGGGAGGCACTCTTCGACCTCTCGGCGCAGGGGCTGCTGGAATCCGACCAGCACCGCGGCTTCCGCGTCCGGGAGTTCACCGTCGCCGACTACCGGTCGATGGTGGAGGCACGCGCCCTCGTCATAGACGGCGCGTTCCGGCGGATCTTCGACGGCAGCGGCACGGCGTCGGAGGTGCTCGGCGCCCACCACGCCGCCCTGGTCTCCGTACGCCGCCGGGCCGAGGAGGCCGCCCGGGCGGCGCGCTCCGGCGACCTCGACATACTCATCGGCTACGACCTGCGCTTCTGGCGGGAGCTGGGCGCGGTCATCGGCAACGTCTATCTCACCGACTTCCTCCACCGCATCCGGGTACAGGCGTGGGTGTTCTCCGTTCCCTACCTGCGCGGGGACGCCGACGTACGGGACTGGCTGTGGAGCGGCCACCAGGAGCTGGTCGAGGCGATCATCGCCGCCGACGGGGAGGCGGTGCGCGCGGTGCTCGACAGCTACTACGCGCACGGCTTCGACTGGGCGGACCGGTTGGCGGCCGGCGATCCACCGCACCCCGGCCACGGCTGAGGACGCCGCCCGTCCACCCGGTCCGCTCCCTCGCCCGCCTGCCCGGCCGCCTGTGGACCGGGCGCGGTCAGGACCGCGCCCTGTGCGCGGGGTGCCGGCCGCACTACGCTGTCCCGACCACCGCACGAACCCGTGGGAAAGCGAGACTTCGTGGCCTGTGACCTGTGGCTGGTCCCCCTCGTCGATGTGCTGTGCCACAGCCCCGACAACCCCTTCGCCGAAGAGATCGCCATCTACGACGAGGCGCTGAGCGACGCCGGGCTGCCCCCCGTCCCCGTCTACGCCTACATGCCGGGCCTCACGGGGGACGTGGCCCCGGTCGCCGGATTCGACTACGACGCCCTGCACTTCCTGCGCCGCGCCTACCTGCTCCAGCTGAGCGGGCTCGCCGTCACGCCCGTCGACGAGCTGGGCGGGGACTACGAGCAGCTGCTGGAGATGTTCGAACAGGGTGCCCAGCAGTCACACCTGGTGTGGCACTACGACCATGCCGGTGCGTACGTCCCGCTCGACTTCCCGGCCCCGCTCTCCGGCGCCCGGCTGCTGGAGGGCGGCGGGCCGCTGGGATCCTCGCACGGCCTGCTGCGGGAACTGGAGTTCGTCGGGCCGTCCATCGGCATCGATCCGGCCAACCCGCCGGCCGCCCCGCATCCGCCCGCGGGCCCGACCACGCTGGAGGAGCCGGCCGGCACGCTGCCGTACGACGACAGCCCGTTCGCCCGCGAGCGCCACGTCTGGCTGGGCCTGCACGCGGCTGCCACGCGCAGCCTGGCCCAGGGATCGATGATCATCTTCAGCTGAGCAGCTGAGCAGCTGAGCAGCTGAGCAGCTGAGCGGTTGACCGGCTTAACGGTTGACCGGCCCCCGGGCCGCCGGCCCGGCCCTCCGGCCCGCGGCCGGGGGGCCGCCGCGCCGGAGGGCCGGCCGTATGGTCCCCCGGCCGT